>DATKMG010000404.1:0-14796 GCA_035541995.1 Terriglobia bacterium | reverse complement strand
GCCGCGTGAGTGGACCCAGCAGCAACTCGCCGGAGACCTCATGGAACGTGCGTTCAGCGGTTCGGCTAAGGAGCTCTTGATGGGCGCACTCTCGGCGCGGAAGGCCTCTAAGCAGGAGCTGGCGGAACTGCGCAAGCTCCTGGATGGGTACCGGAAGGGGCGAACATGAGTTTTTTTGAAGCTTGGGTGGAAACTCCGTTGGCCGAGGCGGTTGGATGGACACTGCTTCATTCCCTGTGGGAGGGAGCCATCATATCGGCTGTGCTCGGGGCAGTGTTGGTAGGAATGAGGTCGTCACGCGCCCGCTATGCCGCGGCCTGCATGGCTCTACTCATGATGCTGGGTGGGTCTGGCTTTACCTTGGTTCAGGTGATGCCGGAACGGATTCACGGGATGCAGACCCTAAGAAGGTCAGCGTTCCCTGAGTGGAAGGATCGAAGCAGCAATGATGACCAGAACTCTTCGAATCCGAGTCTTGCTGCCGTTGTACCCTGGCTGTCCCCTTTCTGGCTTGCAGGTTTCTGGATTTTCTCCCTAAAACATTTGGCTGCCTGGATATCGGTATGTAGGATGCGCCGACGAGGCGCCTGTTGCGCGCCAAAGCACTGGCAAAAGGAGCTTGTGCGCTTGAGTGCCCAATTGCGTCTGTCGCGACCGATTCTCCTGCTTGAGTCTTGCCTTGCCGATGCGCCCCTGGTCATTGGCCATCTACGTCCATTGATTCTGATGCCGGTAGGATTGCTGGCAGGTTTGCCAGCAGGACAGATCGAAGCCATTCTGTTACATGAACTGGCTCATATCCGCCGCTGCGATTATCTGGTGAATGCAGTACAGCGATTGGTGGAGGGACTGTTTTTCTACCACCCGGCGGTCTGGTGGATATCGAGAGTGATCCGCGCCGAGCGCGAAAATTGCTGTGATGATGTGGTTGTCGCAATGAGCGGTAATGTGCACGAATATGCCGTTGCGCTAGTTGCACTGGAACAGAACCGTTGGCCCGGCCAACCGGCCGTAGCTGCCACAGGAGGGAGTCTTATGAAACGCATCCGTCGTCTACTCTACCCACAGGGACCCAGCAGCGCTTGGACCTCATTGTTTGCTGTCTTCATCCTCTCGCTGACTGCCACGGTGGCTTGGGCCGCCTGGCCTTCTGAGCTACCTCAGTCAAGTTCTTCAAGTGCGCGAGCGCAGACGGGCCAGGCCAAGACCTCTGACCAGTACCTTAAGAAATGGCTCGATGAAGATGTCGTCTATATAATCACAGACGAAGAGGAAGCGGCATTTAAACGGTTGACGACAAACGAGGAGCGGTATCGCTTTATCGAGCAATTCTGGTCCAGAAGGGATCCATCCCCGGATACGATCGAGAATGAGTTTCGTGACGAACATTACCGCCGGATCGCTTACGCCAACGAGCGTTTTCTGACGGGGTCTGGCAAGCCGGGCTGGCAGACCGATCGGGGACACATGTACATAGTCTATGGTCCGCCGGACCGGATCGAATCTCATCCTTCGGGAGGTACCAACACCCCACCTTTTGAGGTCTGGCAGTACAACCATATTGAGGGTATTGGCGATGACTTGTACATCTCGTTCATAGACCGGATGCGGACCGGGGATTATCATGTTGCGCCCGGCAACCCACGATCCGGCAACCCCCGATGAAGTAGTGCTCAAGATAATCTTGTGGGACCATTCTCCAGTCTGGTGATCTATTTCCCGTCCTTCAGTAGTTCGAGCGCCTTCCCTATCGCCGGGTCTCTTCCGCCGGCAACATCATCGTCGGCGAATACCGGCACCGCGATGTCGGGGGGAATACCAAGCCCGTCGAACGCAGCGCCTTCTGATGTTCGATACACCTCATTCGGCAGGCCGAAGCTCCACCTGTTCGGAAGCCGTCGCTCCAAAACATCGGAAAATACTCCCTGCGTATTTTCACCGATCCGCGTGATTTGCGGAGTGCGGCCCATCAGCGCCTGAGTGAAAGTCTCTCCTGCGCTAAGCGTGTAGGGTCCGATTAGCTCCACAACGGGTCCCTTGAAGCCCGGCCGAGGGCTGGGCCGGACCATTACTGGATAACCTTCCGTCCATTTATTCCGATCAACAGGGTCCGCGCGCGCCTGTATCGAAAAGGCCAGGTACTCGCTGGTTGCCAGGCGCGAGGCGACGGCTAATCCATACTGATCGCTTCCCCCGAAGTTGATACGTACGTCTATCACGAGTGCCCTGAGTGCGGGATCGGAGAAAATCGCGTCAAGTGCCGACTCCAATGCCATCAGACCCTGCGCAATGCCGCCGTGTCTGGAGTAGCTGCTGAACGACACGATCCTGAGATATCCGGTGACGTTGTCGATGTGACCGTATTGGATCTGGTCGTTGCAGAAATTACGAACAGGGTCTTTCAGCCAAGCGCGGTCGATCGCCGCCAGCAATTTGCGCATGTCGCTCTTCCGAAATTCTTCCTCGGTTTGGCCGTTTAGAATTCGATCCGTGCCCGGCCGAATCCCCTCGAACTGCCGTTTCAGCTGAGGCGCGTCGATGCCGGTATGGATATCCCCAAAGGGCTTTATCATCGCTTCGAGGATGTCGAACAGTTGGGCTGGGGTCGTCGTGGAAGTGACCCTCGCCCGATTGTCGGCCACGACCTTGTCCCAATTTGTTTGTTTTAGATCAAACGAGATGTAATTTTCGGCAAAAGTCCGGGTGAACACTTCGTAGTTGTCGCGTGGTGTGTCAGCGGTCGGCGGATCGCAGAGCGTGGGCATCTGAGGCAGCCGATCGATTCGGATATCGCAATCAGAAAAATCAAAATGCAGAAGCTTGTGATCATCGTTGTGCCCTGATTTGATTAAAAGTACTCCTCCTTCCGCAATTTTAAAGGCTGCCTCCCGATCGGGAGTAGCCAACCGCCTGGCAATAAAACCGGCGACGCAAGTTTTCGAGGTCACTTGGAACTCGCGCAAATCCCGCCCCTGTATCCGGAACACGTCACCGTACCCTCGACTCCGCCAGACGCCGTCCAATGACTGGGCCGAACTGACGGCAACCGAAACGAAGGATCCCACCAAGAGCATCAAGAGTCGAATCATTTGCCCCGAATTCGGTAAGGTTACACCAAGCGGCACAGGACGCAGCAGCATCAACAAATCTTATCAACCACGCTACGCGACGTCCAGCAGGTCGAGCCGCAATTTTGAAGGGCTGGAAAGTTCCTTCGACAACTTCTCCGCGCAGGTAGTCCCGTTCCAATTCCAATTGTTGCCGCAGTTGGTCTATCTGCACGAATACCTACGCAAGAATCAACCCCCAACGCTATTGGTTTGGGGGGCAAATGACCCCATCTTCACGCAAGCGGGCGGGCTTTCCTGCGCGATCTTAACGATGCGGAACTGCACATGCTTGACACCGGCCATTTCGCACTCAAAGATCACTGCGACGAGATTGCCGAGTTCATCAGCTCCTTTTATGAATATGCAGGCTTCAAGGTGGCCGTCGCGCTCCCGCGCGGCGGTAGCCCAGGTCAAACTGGTCGCCGCTCGGAGATCGGCTCCCACGCTCCCCCCAAGACCGTCATTTTCATCTGCGGTGGCGAACTCGAAAAAGTCATGGGGCACTTCTCTGAAAAGAAGGTGCCCGGAACGAAAGCCGCTTGGCTAACTTTTGGGTACCGCCTGCAGAGTTGAGTCTTATGGACGATTCTGCGGAGTCGCACCTTCATGAGATAATAGGCAAGAAGAGAGGAAGAAACCATGTGGGTGCAGGAGATCTGGCGTTATCCCGTAAAGTCTATGGCGGGTGAATCTCTTGGCAGTGCCGATCTCACAGAACAAGGCATCACGGGAGACCGAATCCTACAAGTGTGGAATTCCGCAGGACGAATCGTGACGGCACGAACCAGGCCGGCGCTGTTGGGTCATCGTGCCACGTTAGGCCCCGATGGCGAACCGAAAGTGGACGGGAGAGTCTGGAGCAGTGCCGAGGTTGCCCGCGAGGTCGAAGTGGCGGCCGGAAAGGGCACACGCCTGGCGCGGAGCGAGTCCGAGGATCGGTTCGACGTTCTCCCGTTGTTGATGGTTACAGACGGTATGCTTGCAGCTGTCGGATATGACCGTCGGCGCTTTCGTCCCAACCTTGTTATTGGCGGTGTTGCCGGTCTCTCCGAGCGCGAATGGGAGGGAGGGACGCTGCTCATTGGCGCTGCAGTAATCGGTGTCGAAGAGCTTCGTACTCGCTGCATTATGACTACCTACGATCCCGATACACAGGTACAGGACCTGGAGGTTCTTCGACGTGTGCAAAAGGAGTTTGCTGGCCGGCTCGGGCTGAACTGTTATGTCTTGGCTCCCGGTCACATCAGAGTTGGTGACTCTGTAGAGTTTGTTCGGTCGAGATAAACAATATCGATGCGTACCTTCATAGGTGTGGACCTGGGCTGGTATGGTAAGCCAGGCGGTCTCGCCTCGATCGGCCTTACTGACAATAAATTGTCCCTTCACAGAATCACCTGCCTGGAACTTCCCAATGAAATCTTGCATTGGATTGAGTCCCAAGCCGGCAGTGGCGACTCGGTCGTTGCAGTGGATGCTCCCCTGATCATCCGGAATCACAGCAGCATCCGTCCTGCCGAGCGGGAATTGAACCGCGATTTTCGCCGTTTCCATGCTGGATGCCACGCAGCAAATCTTGGTCGTCCCTTTGCCTCGAAGGTTCTTGATTCGCCAATAGATCAATACCTCAGGCACTCCCTCTAAAATGCAACTGGTAGAGGAGAAAATTGACGAGCGCAAACGTCTCCTACTAGCCCTGAAATCGATTGGCAATCAGGGATTTGGATAACTACTCCATCCACACCGCATGGTGCCACACGAGTTCCTGTTTGCATCTGCAACATAGATGATCTGAAACGCTGTAACTTTTGTGCGCAAACTGACACTAACTGGTTATGAACAAGAACGAAGAAAAGATCATCAAACCATGTCGTAAATTCTGCGGGGGTGAATATGAGACTAAACAACCTTAGAATGGGTGCAGCCTTCGTTTTGGTAGTAGTCTTCAGTATTGCAACCAGTTATATAGAATCAGCGTACGTAGATTGGACGGATCAAAAACACTACCCATGTCAGAAAATCGACAAGCGCTGCCCTGATATCCCCTTAGCTCACCAAAACCTGGATGCAGCATCCACATCCTGTCCAGGCAGGTACCGTAGCTGAATCGTGAGTTGGCGTGATCGGAGCCTCCATCCTGCTAATTCAGGGTGTGCGAGAATGAGACGACGTCATCCCGATTGTGAACACTACTCACATCCTCAACTCATTGGAGCCTTTCCTTCAAAGACTTCTTGTCATAACAGAATCTGGGGCTTAGATCGATCGCAAGACTTGGCAAATGAATTGCGGATATCAATAAGTCTGCCTCCCTGGGCATACGGTTCTCCATTCTTGACGGAGGTACTTAGGTATCCGGCTATGTAAATTCGAGTAACTGAGCTAGGCTCGTTTGATCCACCTTCATTTCGGTAGAGGCTTCCCATGGGAAGAATTCTTCAAGACATCCGATACGGGTTCCGTTCACTGTATCGCAATCCCGGCTTTGCACTCGTTGCCGTGTCTACGCTTGGGCTAGGGATCGGCGCTAACAGCGCAATCTTCAGTGTGTTTTACACTGTCTTATTGCGCCCGTTGCCTTATCACGATGCAAATCGATTAGTTGCCTTGGAATCGCTGGCCCCGGTTGCTCTCGTGAAAGTTATCGGGGTAGATCGCGGTCCAACCTGTCCGGCCGCTTTCCTTGAATGGAAGCGCCAAAACGGGGTGTTTGAGAAAATGGCTGCGTTTGCGCCCTTGGAAGATCTCAACTGCTGCGTGATTAGCGGTATCGAAGAGCCGGTGCAAGTAAGTGGCAGCAGGGTTTCCGAGGATTTTTTCCCCATGTTAGGTGTAGAACCTGTTTTGGGCCGCACATTTCTAACGGAAGAGCATCGACTAGGTAGAAACCAGGTCTTGGTCTTGAGCTACGGGTTCTGGCAGCTTCACTTTGGGGGAAGGCAGGACGTACTCGGGCAGACATTGGGGGTGAACGGCAGACCCCACACCATCGTCGGCGTCATGCCCCCGGGATTTAACCTGGATCTTAAGTTTCTCGATGTTAAGAACATGACAATCTCGCCAGCGATATGGGCCCCCATGGACATGTCGGCTGAAAATAAAAACAGGGACAATCACATACTGAGCATAATCGCGCGCCTTAAACCTGGCATTTCCCTGGAACGCGCCCAGTCCGATATGACCATGATCTCCCAACGGCTGAGGCAAAAGGGTTCTGAATTCGTAGAGGGTTGTGGCGTTGCGGTTGATTCCCTGGATAAGTCACAACGAAGAGAACATCGTCTTTCTCTCATGATCTTATTGATGTCGGCGGGTTTGCTACTTTCGATTGCCTGCGTCAACATTGCCAACCTGTTATTGGCCCGATCGATCAAACGCGAACGAGAGATCGCCATTCGCTCTGCTCTGGGTGCAGGAAGAAACCGGTTGCTGGGCCAACTGCTGACTGAGAACCTGTTACTTTCCGCACTGGGCGGGTGTCTAGGCCTAATCATGGCTATCTGGGGTGTTCACCTGGTGAATGTGTTCTGCCAGGATTTCCGTTTCGGCTGGCCGGCCGTTCAAATCAACGGATCTGTTTTGGGATTCACCTTTCTGCTCTCCTTGTTCACCGGAATCGTCTTTGGATTTGTGCCAGCCCTGCGCCTGTCCCAATCCAACTTGCAGGAACAGCTGAAAGAAGGAGGTCGTAGTGCCTCTCTAGGAGCAGGCAAACACCGGCTTAGCCGCATGCTGGTGATCTCGGAAGTGACCCTTGCCATGACGTTGTTGACAGGCGCCAGCTTACTCTTGAAAGGGTTCTGGCGGCTTCGTCAGACCGATCCGGGCTTCCGCGTAGAAAACATCTTGGCGCTGGATGTTGGTCATACAGGATCCCAGCCGGTGAATTTGTTTCCCCAGGTCCTGGAACGTATTACGGCGCTGCCTGGCGTCCAATCGGCTGCCTTGACCAGCAATATTCCGGTCTCTGGCGGCGGATATTATTGGGCTTTCCAAATAGAAGGGCATCCGGAAATAGACTATGAAAAAGGACCTATGCCGCATGCCCAGATGGAGTTCGTCAGCCCCCAATATTTCTCGGCTCTTTTCATCCCGCTGAAGCGGGGCCGCTTTCTGGCGGAGCACGATTCCGCCAGTGCTCCTGCCGTGGTCGTAATCAATGAAACGATGGTCCACAGATTTTGGGGGACCCAGGACCCGGTGGGGCAACGCATTCGGATGGGGCCAGGCTGGTATACCATTGTCGGTGTGGTGGGTGACGTCCGGCAAAACAGTCTGACAAAACCTCCTGAGCCTCAGGCGTACATTTCCTACCTCCAGTACTTTCAAGGTGATATCCAGCTGGTTGTGCGTACAGCCATCGACCCGCTCAGCCTGGTGAATGCCATCAAGACCGAGGTGCGGCGGGTCAATCCGGATCAGCCCATCGTTCGGGTCCGCACCCTGGAAAAGGTGCTGGCAGAAGACACTGCATCATCCCGGCTGCTCATGTCCCTCATGGGAGGCTTTGCCGCTCTGGCCTTGATATTGGCAGTGGTGGGCATCTACGGAGTACTCTCCCATATAGTAGGACAGCGCACCCAGGAAATAGGCATCCGCATGGCCATGGGTGCCCGGCCTCGCGATGTGCTGCGGTTGGTGCTCCAGTATGGCTTGGTCTTGGTCCTCTTGGGTGAGAGCATCGGAATCGCAGCCTCATTGGCAGTGACGCGTGTTTTGGCCAATCAACTGTTTGAAGTGACCCCGACTGACCCCTGGACGTTTGTGGCTGTGTCCTTGTTGATGTTGGTCATCGCGCTGTTGGCATGTTATGTGCCGGCCCGTAAAGCCGCTCGGCTGGACCCTCTTGTGGCGCTTCATTTCGAATAGGAACCAAAAGCCCGCAGCAAATCAAGAGCGGCTTGTAATCCTTATCCAAACCTGCCTTTTTATAGGAGCGCCGCATGACCTTTTGCAGGTCATCACGACGTAATAAAATGGTGGGTCTGGGGGTCGAGCGTGGGAGCCGATCGTGGGACCGCTGTCCCGCGAGCGACGACCATTTTGAATCAGGAGGTCGCGGCGCAGGGTGACAGCGGTCACTCGCGCTGCTCCCACATTGAAAACCGCATTTTTTGAGAGAGTACCCCCACCTTTTCAAGGTTACCACCGCAGATGAAAATACTGGAGGGCCCCGCTTCGTCGGGGCCGCGGTCGCGACGGAGCGCGACCCTCCACCAAGAACCGCATTTTCATGAGAGTACTCAATCTCTCAAACCAGGTTCATTCGTCTCTTGCGCTTTGCATGCTTTGGAATAGGAAAATATGCGGTATATTAGTTTGACACTAGCTGGAGTTGAAGCCTTCACGGGGAATTCTCTACCGGCAACCAACCGGAGCATCCGCCGTTGGCTATCCTACCACTGAATCAGGCTGCTTACCCAGTTCCTCGCGGGCTTTCTTCAGCAGGGCTGTCGGCGTGAATGGCTTGGCTATAAAAGCGATCCCTTCTTCCAAAACTCCATGATGCACGATGGAATTCTCGGTGTACCCGGACATGTAGAGGACCTTTATCCCAGGTCGTTTCCCTCGCAGGAGATCTGCTAACTGCCGGCCGCTCATCTGGGGCATTACGACATCGGTTATGACGAGGTGAATCGGGCCGCTCAAATCATCCGCAACGGATAGGGCTTCACTGCCATTCTCTGCAACCAGTACGTTGTAGCCGTGAGTTCGCAAGACCTGGGCCGTCATTTCACGAACGAGAGGCTCGTCCTCAACGAGAAGGATCGTCTCACGACCCGGCGGTTCCGGGGTCAAAACTCCGGGACCTTCCGGCCGGGTGACACTGCCGCCCGCATGAGGCAAATAAATCTTAAATGTCGTTCCCTCCCCGGGCTCACTGTAAACCCAGATATAGCCGCCTGCCTGCTTGATTATGCCATAGCAGGTCGCCAATCCCAGACCGGTTCCCTTGCCCCTTTCCTTGGTGGTAAAGAACGGTTCAAATAGGTGGGCCCTGGTCTCTTCCTCCATCCCCACTCCTGTATCGCTCAAAGCCAACATCACATAAGGTCCTGATATTACCTCAACATGTTGCAGGGTGTAATTCTCATCCAAGAACACATTGCTGGTCTCAATGGTGAGCCTACCGCCCGTAGGCATAGCATCGCGAGAATTGACTGCTAGATTAATCAGAACCTGCTCCAATTGTATGGGGTCGACTTTGACTGGCCAAAGGTCTGTTCCGAGTAGAGTGACGAATTCGATGTCTTCTCCGATCAGTCGGCGCAACATCCTATCTGTGTTGAGCACCAGTTCGTTCAAATTGACTATCTTAGGGGTGATAATCTGCTTGCGGGCAAAGGCCAGCAGTTGCTGGGTGAGACTGGCAGCCCGGTTGGCCGCTTTAACGATCTCCCTGGCATCCTCCTGTAGCCGGTCGCGTGGGGGCAGAGACGATTCAAGGAGGGCGGCGTATCCCAGGATGGCAGTGAGCAGGTTGTTGAAATCATGAGCGACTCCTCCCGCCAATCTGCCTATCCCTTCCATCTTCTGCGATTGCAGTAACTGTTCTTCCAGTCTCCGCCTTTCGCTAATGTCTTCCACCATGAATACCGCCAGCTGAAAAACCCCGTGTCGATCCGATATTCCCGAAGCCACCCCAAGTCCCCAAAGAAGGTGCCCATCCTTGTGCCGATAGCGCTGCTCGATGGGTGTCGTATGTAAAAGCTTTCCTTTCAGAAGTTCCTCGATCTGGCCTGCGATGCTTTCCCTGTCATCGGAGTGAAAAAGCTCTGCGATCCTCTTTTGCTTGAACTCTTCTCCGTCGAAACCGCAGAAATCTTGCATGGCACGGTTTGACCCGATCACCTGGCCTTCGCGGTTAATCAACAGCATGGGGATAAAGGCATCTTGAAAGATAGCGCGAAACCTCTCCTCGCTGGCTTGCAGGGCCTCCTCCCCCTTTTTCTGTTCGGTGATGTCCTGAACAGTCCCTACCATGGCCACAGGTTTCCCGGAATCGTCCAACTGTACCTCCGCGTTCTCAATGACTATGCGTTCGTTGCCGTCGGGCAGAATAACTCTATGTTCTATTTGATAAGGCTTCCCGCTCTTGGTTGCTGCCTGGATACAGGCACGGACTCTTTCCAAATCGGCGTGATGGATCGATTCAAGAAACGCACGGCGAGTAGGAACGAACGTCTCTGGATTGCGTCCGAATATCCGGTATGATTCCTCTGACCATTGGAGAGTATCCTTCGACAAATCCACCACCCAGCTACCCACTCGTCCAATCCTCTGGGCCTCACGCAGCCCTGCTTCACTCTTACGCAACTCACTTTCAGCCAACTCTCGCCTGGCGATTTCGCGTTCGTAATAACGGAGAAGCTGGTGTCTCCACCACGCCCACAAGCTGGCTCCTGCCGTCAGGATTAAGAAGGCAGATGTAAAGGCAACCAGCCAGGCTTGCTTGCGAAGAGGGGAATAAATCTCCTCCGTATCGACTTTGGCGACAATCGACCACGGAGAGTCAGGGACCTTGCGAATCGCGGCAAGAACGGGAATGCCCCGGTAGTCGATCCCTTCAATGGTCCCCTCTTGCCCAGACGCCGCCATGGCCGCAGGCAATTGCGGCGTATCCAAAGGAAATCGTAATTCGAGGGCTGTGTTCTTCCGGTGCCGCAGTTCATTCAGGTACAGGACTTCCGACCCTTCCAGGCGCACCATGAGAGTTTCTGCTGTATGGCTAGGTGTGGGCCACGATTGAAGGAAAGGGAAGAGGAATAGGCGGGGGTCAATCCTTAAGATGACGAGACCTGTCACGACAGAGCCCTGCTCTTGTGAGACGAGCAGGGGCACATACAAATCGAGATAGGTCGTCTTTCCGGATTCCGCCCGGTACAAATCGGTAAACAACACCTCCTTGGTACTCAAGGCCTTGGTTGCCAGAGCCTGATCATAATGCTGGTCTGAATTCTCCTGGTCTGCGGAGAGCCTGACCTTTCCTTGCGGATCTATGAGCAACAGATTGGCATAGCCGGCTCTGACTCTAAGGGTCGTCATCCAAATCAGGATCTCTCGCGCCTGATCTGGCTTATCCGGGGAATGCAGAGTTTGCTGGACCTGACGTGCGAAAGGAGCATTGTCTCGAATTATCCATGCATCATCGGCTCTCTCCTTTCGCCAGTCTGCGATCCGTCGGACTTTCAGGTCCGCAATTGCGCCAAGGTCGTTCTGGCTGCTTTCTCTTACATGGTTCTTGAGTGATCGGTAATACAGGTAACCGACGGAGCTGACTGCAAGAGTCAACAACAGAAATACTACGAAAAGTTGGCGGGGAACTGTCGGCTGGCCCCGGTTGATTGGCATTCCATCCCTTCCTTGGTGCAGGCAGGGTACCAAGACCAGATGCAGAAAGGCAAGAAGATCCGCATCGGGGGGAGAGATTCAGAATACGACTAGAGAGGCCATGCGCACACGGCGTCGTGCCGGAGGCGGGAGGAGGGCGTCCCAACTCCTTGGATTTGGAGTGTCATTGGGAATCAGAGCCGATTCCGTTATCTGTGTGCTTCAGCCTGTAAGTAGTCACAACGGTGACACTGCGTGCGGGGAGGCTTTCGGTAAATCCCGGATCCTGCGTTTCAACTTTGATCTGCCGCAAGGGGTCCATCCGGTAACTAAGTTTTGAGACCGCAGCTTCCGTGGCCTGATAGACATTGAGTTCCAGACCGCTTGGCAATCCTTCATAGCGAACTGTCAACTGAACCGGTTTTGCGCCGAGATTAAGAAGATAAGTGGTCAGGTTTCCGGCAGGGCTTCGCATTGTCACTGTCAGAAAGTCTCCAGGAGGCGCGCCTGCACCAATCACTTCATCTTTCAGCTGGCTGGAGTATTTACTCAGGAAGCGAGTCATGATTCCATAGCCATAATAAGCCACTGGCTCCGGTGTCACCTCCGGATAATATCTTTTTCGGGTAATGTCGAAAGTCCGGACCAACTGCCACTGCCCGTCCAGATCCCCACGGTTCACATAGCTCCAGCGATTGAAGCCGTCCACTCCGGAGCGGATACCGCGGATGATAGTTTCCGCATTAGAAAGTGCGGCAGCAAAACTGCGCGGACCGGGATTGCTCCTTCTCCAGCCCAACTGCATGTTTCCCATTTCACTTAGAAAGAATGGCTTATTGCGAGCATGGGCCCAGGCTGCCCACTGCGCCAGCGTTTCGGCCCCACTCGCGTTCACACCTTGATAGGAGTGAATATCGTAAGCCCCTATGTAGTCGTCGAAATCAATCTTGCTGGCGTCAAATGGAGGAAGGTCGGTCCAATCCGGCCCCGAGATCGGTATCTTCAGTCCACGCCGGCCAAATTCTTCCCGGACTGCTTTCAGTCCTGCCGTAAACGGAACGCAAGGATAAGATCCCGTGCTCCACCAATACCCCCACGTGCCTCCAGGGGGTTCATTGGCAATACAAACCCAGCGGATACAGCTGAAATTTTTCTTGTTGACCAGGTAATCCACCAGGGTGGCCAAGCCTTCGGCATAGTCCGGTAAGGATCGAGGAGCGCTGATCAGCGGTTCAACACCCTGATACGCATTCCATTCCACTTCCGTCCACATCTGTTGGAGGAAAACGTCAGCCTTGTTCTGCTGACACCAAGTGAGGATTTTGTAGAGGGTTTGCATCTCCTCATTGTCCCAGTCAAACTTCCCTTTTTCCGGTTCATACATCAACTGGGCAAGTTCTACGCGCACCCAGTTCAACCCGAGCCAGCTGGCATGCTGGTAGAGTTGCTGCCAGGCTTTGGCATTGGCGAGAGGGGGATTGCCTTGTAGCGCACTGCCACGTGGATCGCCAGCCCGCGCAGGATAGTCCCAGTCCGGGTCTTTGTAGACTGCCTCCTTGCGGATGGCGTGCCACGAGGCTCCCAGACCGCCTTTCATGGTATGGACTGGCGACTGGACCCCAACCTTGACGGTTACCTGGCCCGGCAAAGGAAACGCAGTGCCCGGAACCAGGCAGATCAAAAGCACCAACAAATAAAGCGGAGTCCCTAGATAAGATTTCATAGCAGTCTCCTGTAAAGGGTATACAGATCATTCTCTGTGGAGGGCAACAATAGGATCAACCCGAGTGGCGTGACGTGCGGGCAGATAGCAAGCCCATAAGCCGACCAGCGCAAAAAAGAGTACTACGGAGGTGTAGATGATAGGATCGAATGGGCGAACGCCCCATAACAGTCCTGCGAAGTGCTGCGACAAAATCAAGGCCAGTGCCACGCCCAGGATAATTCCAGTCAGGATAAATTTTAATCCCTGGCGCATGACCATCCCGAGGATGGCTCCGGGTCTAGCACCCAGGGCCATGCGCACGCCAATTTCCCGTGTTCTTTGGGCCACTATGAACGCCAGCACTCCGTAGATTCCCAGTGCGGCCAAGAGAAAGGCCAGAATTCCCAAGGCCATCAGGATTTGTGCCGCGATCCGTTGGTTGACGACTGCAATTTCCAGATGCTGGGTCATCGGTAAGGGATTATAAAGCTGAAAATTTGGATCCAGTGATCGGATCAATCTTTCCAGCGTTTTAATCATGCGGCTCGGGTCCTCTGTACTGCGTATGTAGAGGATTGGGGGGCTTCCGTGGACTTGGAGGAAATGGAAAAACATGAAAGGCAGAGGCGGTTCATCCGGCAGGCTATACTTGGAATTGCCGGCTACACCAATGACTTGAAAACTACGCTTGTCCAAAAGAATGTGGCGTCCGACCGCCATTTGTCCAGGCCAAAGCCGTTGGGCCATGGTTTTATTGATGATGACGGCTCCGGGAGCCTGCTGATCATCTGCTTCCGTAAAGTCGCGTCCCTCCAGCAATGATATTCTCAAGGTTTTAAGAAAGGAAGGAGAGATGACTGCATATGGGAACGCCATGCTTTCACCGGGCTTGGGCTGATACTGTTCCGCCTGGATATCTGCGTCCTGAGTCCCTTGACGGGCAAGCAGCAGCCAACTTCCACTCGAGCCGACATCCTCAACAGATGGGATAGATCGAACCGCCTCCAACAGACGACGATTGTAATTGCGTAGTTCAGCTTCCCCCACATCGCCTGAGGAGACCCCGACAGGGGCGACCAAGACATTTCTGGGATCAAACCCGAAATTGGCTTGCCGCGCATTTTGAAAACTCTTGAGACAGAGTCCGGCGCTGACCAGCAGCACTGTCGCCAGAGCTGTTTCAGCTACCACCAATGCATCGCGTAGGCGCTGGTGGCTGCGGGTCGTTCCCGCAACACGCCCATCAGTTTTCAGGGTTTCATGACAATTGCCGCGACCGGAAAGCTGAAATGACGGAATAAGCCCAAATAATATTCCGCTCAGGATAGCCAACAGAATGGCGAAGAGGAGGGCGTTAGTTTCCAACCGCAATTCCCGGAATATGGGAAAGATTGAGGGGGGAAGAAGCCAAATGAAAAGGTCAATTCCCCACATGGCCAGAACAGCACCCCCGACTCCACCGAGCTGGCCCAACACAAGAATCTCGGTGAGTAGTTGGCGCATGAGGCGCAGCCGGCTGGCCCCCATGGCCTGTCGGATGGCCAGTTCCTTATACCGGGTGGTGGCTTTGGCCAAAAGTAAATTGGCCAGGTTCGTCAATATCAAGAAAAGCACCAGGGCAGTAACCACGAGCAATATGAAAAGCAATCGACT
>DATKMG010000403.1:0-2974 GCA_035541995.1 Terriglobia bacterium | reverse complement strand
GTTGAGCCATTCGCCTGTGAACAGGTAGACACCAACGTAGATGCCGGCATTGTTCAGGGCCTTCACTCGCGTCCGTAACCGATCAAAATAACTTTGGTCGAACCTCGTGAGATCGAATTTCAATCCCCCGTCTGTTGCGGTTCCAGGCCCTGTCCTGCGCCAGGGAAAGGGAGTGACTGTCAGCTCCGGCGGAGAACTCGCCGTAGCCGGAAACCCACAGAATTTCGGCAATTCAGTAAGCCACAGCAAGGTGAAATTATGTCCGTGCGCGAGCAGGAACTTAACGAAATCGTCGAAATCTATAGTCTGTACGGACCCACTGCTTCCAAAATCCTGAAAAGTATTCCAGGTCTGCGATCCGTTTAGGATGAGAAGGGACCCGCTGGCGTCCTTGAAATAGTTGGGATTGGCAGAGACCACCAGCGGCCCGGCAATCCGGCCAGTCGCGGGCTCTGCTGCCGCCGGTAAGGCAAGCGCGGCGCTGACAAGCGCAATGAAAATAGCTAGCATGGCACGAAGCTTATAGGGTCGCCGACGGGTTTGTCAAGAGACTGGTTTGGAATGGGAAGACCTAAGTTATTCCTCTGAGTGCCCCGAAGGGACGCTGCAGTTTAGCCATTCTCGAGACAGCTTTCGCCTTAGTCTATGGATTGCGCCGGCAGAGCGCAGGGACGGCGGTCCCGCGGCGGCGACGGCGCTTTGGCTTGTGCGCAGATTAATGTGAAGCCACGTATCGCTCGCCAACTTAAATCCAAAGCGGCATCGCGCGGAGGAACGCAGTCCTGCGCTTGCTGCCACACTCCAAAAAGCGACACGAGGCGAAATACAAATTGCCCATTCACGTGTGAAACGCCATATGTTTGGGCGCTTGACACAATCCCCCTATAGGCCACCCCCCAAACTGACCGAATACTGCGCGGAATCAGAGCACTGGCGGTCCATTTTCCTGTGTGTTAGGATGCCCGTTGGACGGGCTCTTCCAGGAGGAGGGCATGCGAGTCTATCTTTTGTTCGGGATTCTAGCTTTGACATTGGCCCTTATGGGAGGAGGACCGGCAATGACCCAAGGTCGGTCCGGTCGCTTGGAGAGCCTGGAACGCTGGAATTCAAACACGGACCCAACCGACGTGCCCAAGCAGCGCGTCGAGGAAATATCGGCTAGCCCCCACCACTATATCGTCATTCAGAGAGGAACCATGGACGGCGAGAACTGCCGAACGCCACATGGTTCCTGGGACCCCATGGTGCAGACGTGGGAGTCCAACCGAGCCGTGCGGATGGAAAACGTTGGTGATACCGACGTGGTCAACCCCTGGCTGTCAAATGGGCGCAACAACTTCCGTAACATTAGGGAAATTGTGGAGGGAACAATCAGGCCGGAAATGAGCGATCGGGAAAAAGCGATCGCCCTTTACTACCTGGAGGTCAAACAGCGTTTCCACGCCAGCACTAATGATGCTGAGAGCAATGATCCGGTGAAGGTATTTAACATCTATGGATATACGACTTGCGGCGACGACTCGATCTCTCTGGCTGGTCTCTGGAGACAGGCAGGCCTGGAAACACGCCCGGCGCGCATAACCGGCCACGTCGTCACTCAAGTATTCTACGATGCGGCCTGGCACCTTCTGGACGGTGACATGCAATGTCTCTACTTGCTGCGTGACAACCATACCATCGCAGGCCTGCAACAGATCGGCCACGACCACGACCTGGTGAAGCGGACCCATGCTGAAGGATTACTGCGGCCTGACAAGCGGGCCGGGAACGAATGGGAAGCGTCTTTATACACTTACGAAGGCGATGCTGGAGGAACTCGGGATACGACTGGCAGACACACCATGGCCATGAAGCTGCGGCCCGGTGAAGTTCTCACCTGGCGGTGGGGCCAGCTAAGGCCTGTCAAGTATCATGGAGTAGGAGATATCGCAGCGAATTTCGGTCAAGAATGTGCAGACACGATCTGTAATGGTCTATGGGAGTACCGGCCCGATTTCTCCAGTGACGTCTGGCGTGGTGGGGCGGATGTCATCGGGAACATTCGAATCACCTCGGCGGGCCTGAAAGCCGAAGCTGGCAAGACAGGAATCATTGTCTGGACGATGCATAGTCCCTATGTCATGGTGGGCGGTAAGCTCCAGGTGATAGGGAGCGGTGCCAGGTTCTCGGCGTCTCGGGATGGAGCGACGGGTTGGAAGGAAGTGAGAGAGAGCCTCAACGAACTGTTCCCCCAGGCAGGGCAGGCCTGTTATCAATATCAGCTGAAGTGCGAACTTTCCGGCGATGCCTGGCTGAAGAGCTTGGGCATCATCAATGACCTGCAGATGGCGCCCCTTGCGCTGCCCGGAATGGCTATAGGTGGGAACAGGTTCGTCTACACGGACGAGTCTCCGGGCAAACGAAAGGTGCGAATCACTCAAGAGTGGGTAGAGCGCTCGGCCTCTGCTCCGCCTGCGGCACCGCCCGCTGCAGTATTCCCGCCCGACGGAGAGGAAACCGAGGGCACGTCCATCGTCTTCAAGTGGACGCCACCAGTTGATCCAGACGGCGACAAGATCGCCGACTACCATTTGGAACTCTCGGAATACTCTGATATGCGTTGGCCGCTCTCCCCCAACTTCCGGAAGCTGATCTCCAGAACGGCCGACCGAGGCAAGCCCCAATATACGCTGCCTTGCGTCGGCTTGTTGGCACCGGATCGCAAGTATTACTGGCGGGTGCGCGCCATGGGTGAAAAGGGCGTATGGGGGCCCTGGAGCAGAACCTGGAGCTTTACCCCCCGCGCGCCGACTCCCCCGGTTGACGTAACTCTTAAGTTGAATGCTGATGTTGGTGTGGGGACCCTGCGCTGGAAACCCAACCCGGAGGGCCGTACCCCGGTGAAATACAGGGTTTACGGCAGTGACGAAAAGGGCTTCTCGGTGAGTGATGAGCCATATGCAGTGATGGATTTCTACCCGGGCGATTGGAGACA
>DATKMG010000402.1:0-2691 GCA_035541995.1 Terriglobia bacterium | reverse complement strand
TTGAACGTGACGAATGTTCTTCTGGTGCGAGCCACGGCCCGCCAGGGCGAAATGGCCATCCGTGCGGCTCTCGGCTCCAGCCGCGGCCGGCTCATTCGCCAGATGTTTACAGAGAGCCTCCTTCTGGTCCTTCTTGGAAGTGTGACGGGGGTTATTCTGGGGAATTGGGCTAGCCGCTCGATCAGCTCGATCCGGCTGGAAACAAATCTCCCGATCACCTTCGACTTTCGATTCGACTGGAGAGTCTTCTTGTACGCTTTAGCGGCTGCACTTTTTGCTGCGATTGCGGTCAGCGTCGGGCCGGTTCTCCGCATGTCCCGCGCCGAGTTGAATACGTTGATGCACAGAGGTGGGCGGAGCGATTCCGCTGGCACAGGCCGTCATCGAGTGCGCAATTTCCTGGTTGTGGCCCAGGTGGCCGGCTCGCTGGTCCTGTTAATTGCTGCCGGACTCTTTGTTCGCAGTTTCGAACGGGCACAGAGAATGTACCTCGGCTTCAATCCCGATCATGTCCTGAACGTGGTCATGGATCCGCACCAGATCGGTTACGACGAATTACGCACGAGAGAATTCTATCGTGAGATTAAAGCTCGGGTGCACACACTCCCCGGGGTCCAATCTACTAGCCTGGCCTACAGTGTGCCTATGGGAAATTACAACGATGGCAGCAGAATCTATATCGAAGGTCGCCCTCTGGCCTCCGGTCGGCAACCCCCCTTTGTCATGTTCAATTGCGTGGATTCGAGCTACTTCGAGACGATGCAGATTCCTCTCTATCGCGGTCGTGTGTTCCGAGAATCCGACAACGAGTCGGCGCCGCTGGTCGCAATTATAAATCAGACAATGGCCCGCCAGTTCTGGCCGGACCAGGAGCCGATCGGAAAGCGCTTTAGCGTGAAGAGTACAACGGGACCCTTCATAGAGGTGGTAGGTTTGGCGGGGGACGGAAAGTACGTGTTCCTATTCGAAGACCCTTTGCCTTACTTCTATGTTCCCCTAAAGCAGAATTTCACTTCGACCCGTGCCTTGCAGGTTCGCTCTTCAGGGTCGCCGGAATCCCTGATCTCAGCGGTTCAAATGGAAATCCGGGGCGTCGATCCAACCGTACCGATTTTGGATCTCCGAACCATGAAACGCTCTCTGGCGGGGGCCAACGGATTCTTTCTCTTCAAGCTAGGGGCCACCCTCGCTGGGGTTATGGGAATTCTAGGGCTGGTACTGGCGGTAGTGGGTGTATATGGCGTTGTTTCCTTTGCCGCGAGCCAGCGGACACGGGAGATTGGAATTTACATCGCTTTAGGAGCTAGTCGGCGAGATGTTTTGAGCCTGGTCTTGAAACAAGGACTTATTCTCGTGGCCGCAGGCATAGTCACTGGCCTGGCAGGTGCTTTTGTGATTACGCGCTTGATGGGTAGCCTCTTGCTCGTCAGCCCTTTGGATCCGGCCACCTTTGCGGGCGTGACACTGCTGCTTGCTGCCATTGCGCTCTGGGCGTGCTATGTGCCGGCACAGCGCGCTACAGGGATTGAACCGATGGTAGCGCTGCGATTCGAATAGACAGGATCACGTGGCGAGTTGTAAAACGCGTCGGTTTCGAAGGATTCTTAACCTCCAATTTCAAACTCCAGTCTTGGCCTTTCAGGCCAAGGGGTTGCCAGGTCACCAAGAAACCCTGAACCGGCATCTCTGTTCTACGTCACTTTTGATTGCACCCATTGGAATGTGCCTGAGGTTTTTCACCATTGCGTCCATGATCTCTGGTCAAGAAAGGAAGACAATTCCAACAACCTGTCAGGACCCAGGGAATGCGTCGCACACGGCAGTGTTGAGGGTGACGTGCCGTTCACGATGAAGCTTAAGCAGAAGGGTGAAACCGTTGAAGGTTCCATTTCAACGGCCACTGGAGAGATCACCATTACTTCGGGATCCTTCAAGAAAAACGTGTTGGAAATCCATTGCGACTCCCCTGAAGCGAATTACCTTGTGACTGGGAAACTTGAGGAGGAACGTTTGAGTGGTCATTGGGCAAAGGGCACTGAACAGGAGGATGCTTGGGAAGGAAAGAAATCTGCCACGACCAACCAATCCGGACAATGACGACGTCTCATTAGGATGACTACGAGGTTTGCTCGAAAGCCTTTACGTTATCTTCTTCACTCGTGACTCCAACCTTGCAAAGCAGTTAGACCATCCGATACACTTCTGTTCGAAACCCGATCTGAAGGAATTCAATCACAGGAGGAGCATTTATGCCAAAGGTTCTGCACCGCAGTGTCTGGTCGCCGGCCCTGGCGTTGTGCACGTTAGGTGCTCTGGCCCAGACTGATCCGGGAACTTCCATGCCTGCTCAACCAGACAAATCCGGCTGGATCCGCCTATTTGACGGGCGAACCTTGAGTGGCTGGACGGCGCCTGATCCAGGTCGCTGGCACATGACGCCTGACGGCGTACTGATGGGAGAAGGTCCCGTGAGTCACCTGTTCAGTCCCGGTACTTACACAAACCTGGAGTTCAAATCGGAAGTCAGACTGAATCACAGTGGAAACAGTGGCATGTATTTTCGGGCTGCATTAGCCAAAGGTTGGCCCAAGGGTTATGAGGCCCAGGTGGAAAATACCAGCCCCGATCCGCAGAAAACCGGCAGTCTCTACAACTTCAGCAAGGTGACACAGCAATTAGTTCCCGATGACA
>DATKMG010000401.1:0-4641 GCA_035541995.1 Terriglobia bacterium | reverse complement strand
AGTTGGCTCGGTAAGGACACTTCTGGTTCAGTCCTTTTTTGGTTTAACATCCCATCCCTCGAAACTGGAGATGTATCGATCACAGACCTGACCATGATTGTTACTCAAGCCAATCCCTGTATGCCGGACTCCAATGGCAATCAGGATCTTTGGCAATTCCTAATGGTCAATGGAGGGGACGGAGTTGATTGGGGGTCTGGAGGTGGCATCTGGATCTGGGCAGGAACCGGGCTCCCTGACGGGAGCGTTTTATTACCTCCACTTCCATCAAAACTTTCCATTACCAACAATGAGGTGGAAGCCACTCAATGGTCGAACGGAATTGTATTGAGTGATTGGGATTTTAATACATATACAACGCAGAGATTACTTTCGGGATCGTTTATCTCCCAAAATAAGGTGACCGGAAAAATGACGTGGTGCCTCATTTGTACCGATTGTAACCAGGATCTTACTGTTGCCAACAACCAAGTGCATGGGAATGGTGCGTGGGGTATCGTTGATTTTGGAGATGGATCCAACTGGCTGATCAAAGGGAATAACGTTCAGCATTTTTCGACTATGGACAATCCTTGGCCACCATTTGGGGCGATTGTCTTGGATGAACTCACAACAGGTTGCACTGTGGTTGGAGGAAATGTTAAGGATAATGTCACTGATTTGGGCACGGGTAATATTCTGGTGGGAGTAAACAACATGGGTGGAAATCCCCCAGGACTTTCGATTCGCACCTCTATGAAAAATCGGGTCGATTTTAAGAGCATGTTCCGGAAACATTAATTTAATGAATTGCTGCCGCTATGGGCATGGAAATGATCAAATCCATGCGCAAGCCGTAGCCGATTCACTCGTATCGAGCTATGGCGCATCCAGAGATGAGTTCCGGTTGGGTCATGGACCTGACTGGGACCTGCCTGGACCCCTAATGAACCCACCAGGCACGAAGCTGCCACCTGAAGCCGATTGCCGCCTGCACGGGTTTAAAGCCCCTTCCCGCCGATCAAGGCCATAGTGCCCGATTGGTAGGAGCCATTTTGTTAATTGTTCCAGTCGAATACTCAAGGAGGAACCAATGAAGACGAGTACAAAGCGAGTTTTCTTCTGGACTCCGAGGGTTCTGTGTATTCTTTTCGCGATTTTTTTGAGTATGTTTGCCTTAGACGTATTCGGTGAGGGTTATGGCTTTTGGAGAACCATCCTTGCCCTCCTAATCCACCTGGTCCCTGTATACATTGTTGTCATTGTATTAGTCATTGCCTGGAGATGGGAGTGGGTTGGAGCGATACTGTTCACCGGTTTGGCAGTTTTCTATGTTATCTCGGCCTGGGGACGATTCCATTGGAGCGTTTATGCCGCAATTTCGGGCCCCTCGGCCTTATTAGCTGCTCTTTTTCTTTTCAACTGGATATACAGGGAACAGCTGCGAACACGGTAGTTGCAGCCTACCTAGCCGGCCGGCCCAATGCGGTTCCTACAAGTTTGCCGGGACGCACGCCTTAGTGCCACGGGGAGCCGCTCTCAGGTACTGTACGGGCCAGGGGACGAGATATCCCAGGTTGTGTCCCGCTCGCATAGGCCAGTAGGGGTCACGCAAAAACTCGCGCGCGATGATTGCAGCGTCTGCCTGGCCCGTGCGGATAATATGGTCAGTCTGCGATGGAGCCGTGATCATTCCTACCGCACCGGTTAGGATTTTCGTTTCGCGACGAATTCTTTCGGCGAATGGTGTTTGATATCCCGGGCCGACGGGAATTCGGGCAGGTGGTACATTTCCACCGGAGGAACGATCGACCAGGTCCACGCCGGATTTCTTCAGGTACTTGGCAAGCTCAACGGAATCGTCGAGGGTCCATCCACCTTCCACCCAGTCTGTAGCCGAAATGCGCACGAATACAGGGTGCTTCCGCTATCTACTGTTGATGGACTACCTCCATATCATTCTGACAAAGGTACATATTTCCGATTTCGACACCAATTAGGATCGTTGATGACGAAGTTAAGTGTAATGTATTGCAATCTAAGACTTTATATTAATCTCACCAACAATTGGTGGCGGAAGTACCGGTTTTCTCTGCATAGGCCAGCCGCCTCCTCACGGCTGGCCCAGAGGTTAGAGTTCCCTGTGATCCAATTGTAGTGGATGGTTAGGCCATTATAGGGCCAATTCGTGCGAAGTGAGGATGCGGCGGAAACTTCGACCTTTGCTGCAGAGTGGCGATCCCTCCTGCACCTCAGAGTCGATTCGCTTCGGAATCGGCCATCCTTGCCGCGATTTGCCCTTCGTTTCACACTACTCCGTGGGAGCCCTATTCTCCATCTTTTTCCTTAGACTTAATGGCCGCATGTCAGTCCAGACTTCTTTAATGTAAGCTAGACACTCCGCTTTCAGACCCGTCTTCCCCGCGTCCCTCCACCCCAGCGGATTCTCACGATCAGCAGGCCAAATCGAATACTGTTCTTCGTGATTCACAACGACCTTGTAAATGGTCTTGTCTTCTCCCTCTTCCTGGTTCATTCCTTTTCCTCCCTAAGTCGAACATGGTTTGATTGCAGTGGGCCACTGTTAATACTCAATTATGAATCTGATTCTCATTGATCCGTCTCTACAGCACAGCCAGCATGACGCGCAGTTCGCGGGCCTATTAGTCTCAATGGTTTGTACTGGGCTTACCTTCCGCATTCAGGAGCTCCTCCAACGTATCCAAGGTTTGGCTGTTTTCTGCGGTGGCGCTTTTCTCGACCAGAAACTCGACAACCGCCATCGCCAGACCGGCGACAGTGGGAGTCTCAAAAATGCGTCGAACCGGAAGGTCGATTTGGAAGGAATTGCGCATGCGCGAAATCATTTGCATGGCCAACAGCGAGTGCCCGCCCAGGTCAAAAAAATCGTCTTCGACACCAATCTCGTTTAGCCCCAGCAGGTCACACCAGATTCTGGCGAGTAGTTCCTCGGTTGGGGTGCGAGGAGAAACGAAAACACTTCCTAGATCCGACCGGCCCGAGTATTGTACCGGCAAGGCTTTTCGATCTACCTTCCCATTCGGGGTTAGTGGCAACTTGTTAAGGTAGACGAAACTCGAAGGGACCATGTAGCCTGGAAGTTTCTGCTTCAAGAAATTACGCAGCTCATTGACTGTGGCCACTTGTCCTTGCTTCAAGACCACATAGGCCACCAACCGCCTTTCCCCTGACCCATCTTGGCGGGCAACCACAATCGCCTCTCCTACTTGCGGGTGAAGGCCGAATATAGACTCGATCTCTCCGAGCTCGACTCGGAAACCACGAATCTTCACCTGACGATCCAGTCTGCCGAGGAATTCCAAACTGCCGTCAGGAAGATAACGTGCCCGATCTCCAGTCCGATAGATGCGGGCTCCTGGGGTGCTACTGAATGGATTGGGAATAAACTTTTCCGCGGTCAGCTCAGGTCGATTCAAATAACCGCGAACCAGATCCTCTCCTCCACTGTAAATCTCCCCTGGTACACCGATGGGGGCGGGCTGCAGCCGGGAGTTCAAGACGTAAACCTGCCTGGTAGGTAGCCGTCGTCCGATGTTGACCATTGGATAGTCGTGTCCACGACTGCATTTTCTGTAAGTCGTACCCGGGGCCTCCGTAGTGCCATAGACGATATTGAGTTCCGCAGACCATCTCTCAAAAAAGCGCTTTTCCAGCTCAGGCGGGAGAACCTCGCCATAACATATGACTTGGCGCAGGGAGTGGCACTTCTCCAAATTCGGTTCTTCGAGAATAACCCGGAGCATCGAAGGAACAAAATTGAGAATAGTGATCTTCTGCTCTGCCATGAGTTTGACCAATGCACCACTGTCCTGGTCCACCCCCGGCGGAGCGATGATGATCTTCGCCCCCGCGAGCAGCGGTCGAAATATCTCTGTAGTGAGCGGGGTGAACCCAATGGGTGATTTCATCAAGTACCGGTCATCTTGTGTCAGTTGGAAAGTCGTTTGCGCCCACGAACGGTGCCTGCTTTGCTTGGACAACTGCCACATCACAGCCTTGGGCTCTCCGGACGAGCCGGATGTGTAGAACACCTGCGCCAGATTCTGTGCGATCAATCCGCTAACCGGGGATTCTTTCTTTTGCCGACCCAGGTCTTCCTGGATCGTGTCCAGGCAAACAACACGTACACCTAAGGCAGAGAGTTTTGTAAGAAACCTTCCCTCGGCTAATATGAGGGGGCTGCGCGAAGCCTCCAGCATGAATCTTAGTCGATCGATCGGAAGACTCGGATCCAGTGGGAGACAAGCCCCTCCCGCTTTATGAATGGCCAGAATGGAAACGATCAGACCCGTGGAGCGTTCCATGCAAATTCCTACGCAGACTTCGGGTCGGACTCCAAGACCCTGCAGGTAATGTGCCAGCTGGTTCGCACGATGGTCCAATTCGCAGTACGTTATCGACTCGTTCTGAGCAACGACGGCTACTGATTGTGGCGTTTGCGTCGCCTGGGCCTCGAATAGTTCATGCAAAAAGGCCGTCTCCTGCTCTTCAATCTTGATTTCATTCCACTCATGCAAGAGTTGCTGCCGCTCTTCGTCGGTCAGTATTGGCAACAACGAAATAGCTTGCAGCTGATTCGCCCCAATACTTTCAAGCAGCTTATGAAAATGTCCTGCCATT
>DATKMG010000400.1:0-10440 GCA_035541995.1 Terriglobia bacterium | reverse complement strand
AGCCCGAAGGCGGAGGTGGCGGACTCTTAATGGACATGGTCAGTCACCGGCTGGATGTCTTGGTGATGCTGTTTGGGCTGCCTCAATCCCTAGCAGCTTACACTACCACGCGAGTCCTGGACATTCCGGTGGAGGATACCGCCAGCCTGTTGTTGCAGTATGGTAGTGGACTGCATGTGTTGGTGTTCGGCAGCCACTGCGTCAGGATGCCCATGGATGAATTTGAAGTGTTTGGGACCGGTGGCAAACTCAAGATCGCCCCTATGAATGGGCCTCTTTTGGAGGTTGTCACTGATCATTGCGAAATCCTCGACCTGCCCAAAGCTGACAATGTCCATCTACCGCTTATAGAAGATTTCAATCGAGCGATTCGTGAGGATTCGCAACCCCGTGTTTCAGGCGAGGTAGGCATGGCGGCCTCGATCATTCTTGAAGCAGCCTATCGATCGGCTAAATCTGGTAAAGTAGTCGAAATTGCGGAGATTCAGGCGCACTGAGCTCTTACGAAACGCCGTCCGATGGATCATGTGAAAGTGACGACAAACTTCTTTGAGACTGGATCACTAGGAGGTATCCACCTTGTCTGAGATCGGTTTCGGCATTATTGGTTGCGGAAATATTTCCTCGTTTCATGCGCAAGCCATTCAGCTCGTTCCGGGGGCCCGGCTGGTTGCCTTTTTTGATGAGATTCCGGCGCGTGCCGAAAAACGTGCCCAGGAGTTCAAAGTCGAGTGGGTTTCCAGCCTGAGTGACTTCCTCTCCCGTTCCGATATCCAGGTCGTGAACCTTTGCACGCCTAGCGGCACACATGCCGGGTTGGGCATCAAAGTAGCCCAGGCTGGAAAACATATTGTCGTGGAGAAACCCATCGATGTGACTCTGGAAAAAGCCCAGGCCTTGGTTTCCGCCTGCGAGGATGCTGGGGTCAAACTGGCCGCGATCTTTCAGTCCCGATTTCTACCGGCAGTTCAGATCATCAGAAAAGCCATCGATCGAGGCAGGTTGGGACGTTTGATCATGGGCGACGCCTACATTAAGTGGTTCCGGACACGCGAATACTACGAGTCCACCCCGTGGCGAGGCACCTGGGCCTTGGATGGAGGTGGAGCACTGATGAACCAGTCTATTCACACTATCGATCTGCTCCAGTATTTGATGGGTCCTGTTGCTTCGGTCTTCGGGTTCACCGAAAAGAAGCTGCATATCGGGATCGAAGCAGAAGATACTGCAGCAGCGGTGTTAAAGTTCAAAAACGGAGCGATCGGCGTCATTGAAGGAGCCACATCTCTCTACCCCGGCTTTTCGCGTCGGGTCGAGATCCACGGTGAAAAGGGCAGCGTCATCCTGGATGGGAATGACATTACGGTCTGGAAACTCAAAGACGCAGGCGAGGAGGAAGAAGAGCTGAGCCGGTTGACTGAGAAAGACACTTCGAATGCATCAGCTGATCCCCTTGCCCTGGATGTGGGCGGACACCGTCGTCAAATCGAGGATTTGGTCAAGGCGCTGCAGAACCATCGCGATCCCGCCATCAGCGGCCGTGAAGGCCTCAAAGCCATTGAAATTATCCTCGCCATTTACCAATCGTCTCGCGAAAAACGGATGATCGAAATCTAGTATAGTGACTTGGCCGGGGATAATCTGCGTCGTCCCTACGGGACTCCGTCTCATTGGTGGCTCCGTTCCCAGCGCTGAAGCGCTGGGAACGCAAGTACAAATATTGAGGGAGTCCCGTAGGGACCAATGAACATGCCGGGATTGTTCGTCGCCGATTTTTTTAGGGCGTACACACAGGCACAGCGGCCCGAAGAACTGAGGGAGGAGAATCGTCGGGATAGATGACCTTCTCCAGGAACAGCCCGGAAGCTGGCGCCGTATACTGTCCGACATCTCGCGACCATTTCTTAAGAAAATCCTCAGCGTCAGCAATCTCGAGCTTCCCGGCGCCCACCTGGACCATCACGCCGACCAGGCGGCGGACCATCTTCCAGAGAAAATGCGAAGCCCCGAATCGAATCAGGATCAAGTCATCGACCCGGTCACAGCGAACCTGGTCGACCACGACAATGGTCGATCCCTGTTCGTCGGCTCTTTCTGAATAGGAACGAAAATCGTGGCGTCCCTGGAACAGCTGGGCGCAAATCTGCATCTTCTCTATGTCCAATGAGTCTTTGACCCACCAGACATAATCTTTGGCAAAAGCCGTTCGCCGGGTCGATACCTGGTACAAGTAATAACGGGAAACGGCCGAGTGGCGAGCGTGGAATCGCTCGGTTGCCAGTTCCACCTTGAGGACGTGGATATCCGGTGGAAGCTTTTCGTTCAAACCATAGCGGACTTGTTCCGGTGGACGTTTCCGAAGGGTGCGCATATGGGCCACCTGGGCCAATGCATGAACCCCCGCGTCAGTCCGCCCTGAACCCGCCAGGTCCACCTCTTCTTTGAAGAGGTCCCTGGCAGCAGACTTCAGTTCGGCCTGTATTGTGCGCCCTTGCGCCTGCTCTTGCCAGCCTTGATAACGAGTTCCTTTGTATTCGATAGTGAGTTTGGACGTTGGCATAGCCAGAGTTTAGCAAGAAAGCGGTCGAGATTTCGCGTCAAAATCATTTATAATTCGCGCATGGTTTCTAACCTCTCGCTGGAAGATCGATTTGAGGGGTGTTTTCTGGGTTTGGCCATTGGGGACGCTCTGGGTTATCCTACCGAGTTCTTGTCCTTCCCTGAAATCCAGCAGCGATTTGGCCCGGAAGGCATTCTGGATCTCCGCGGCAATCCGGCATTGCATTCGGATGACACGCAACTGTCTATGGCTATGGCGAAGGCATTGCTGGAAGCGGGAGGTCATGAGATCGAAGATTTTCTGGCGGTGTTTACTCGGGAATTGGTGGCCTGGTTCAGAAGTCCTGAAAACGACCGTTCACCCGGAAACACCACCATCCGCGCTTGTCAGAACCTGGAAACCGGGGCACCCTGGGATCGGTCGGGCATTCCGCAATCCAAGGGCTGTGGGGCCAATATTCGAGTCGCTCCGGTGGGCCTCTATTTCTTTGACCAGCCCTCGCGGCTTCGCCTGTTTTCACGGGCGTCTGCCCTGGTCACCCATGCGCACCCAACGGCTCTGGTGGCTGCCGAAGTGACAGCATTTTGCGTCTCCTGGGCTGTACAGGGAGTGCTGCCGACTGAGTACCTGGATCGGATCGCAGTCCTGGAGAAGAGCTCTCTCGATTCCTGGGAACCGCGCTTCGGCGAAATTTGGGAAAGGGCGCAGTTCAACAGTCCGATTGAGTACTTAAGGGAAGGATGGAACCAACTTCTGGCCGGACTCCGGAAAGTACCTCGGGCTGTGTCGGAAAACCCGCCTGATATATGCAGCGTGATCGGGGGCGGATGGGTCGCAGAAGAGGCTCTGGCCTGCGCGTTAACCTGCGTGCTGATTTCCCCGGGCGATTACAGTGCGGCTGTGCGGAAAGGCGCTAACAACAGCGGGGACTCCGATTCCATTGCTTCAATCACCGGGGCGATCAGCGGTGCCCTGTTAGGGAGCGATGCCATTCCCAAAGACTGGAAGAAGCGTGTGGAAAGCCGTAACCGAATACTCGAACTAGCGAAACAATTTACCATTGAACGCGAGAATGCGAGGTGAGACCCCCATGAAGGCGTCTGTTTCGGACAGGACCGGCTGCACTCGCAGAGAATTCTGTTATTCAATGTCGACACTACTGGTTTCCCAGACAGTCAAGGTCCGAGAGGTCGGACCCCAGGGGACGTTCGGGATTGCATCCGATTCTTTTCAAATCAGGGCCCGCCAAATTGCACAGGCCTCCGGGGCCGAGGTCAACGCGGCGATACCAGCGGAGAAATTTGTCGATCTGTGCAAATCATTCGGCGCAGACGGATGCCTGATGAATCTGGTCCAACTGACCTCCAGAGACAGCGCTTATTTGAGGCAGATTCGTCAGTCACTTGAGGACAAGGGAATGTTCCTCGAACTGTCGCTGGATCCCCAGCTATTTGAAGATCCCAGCCTGTTGAGTAGCGCTGCCGCTACAGCCAGAGACCTCGGAGTCTCGCGGTTGCAGCTGGCTACCGGAGGACGACGCACTGAGGATTTTTCGGATCCCGGGCAATGGCAGGAATTTCTAAAGCATTGGCAGCAGCGGCTTCAGCAGGCCGAACCGGTTTTCAAACAGTCCAAGCTGCAGTTCGGTGTAGAGAACCACCAGGACTGGTTGGCGGATGAATTGGTAGAGCTTCTACAAAAACTCGGCAGCCCGCACATTGGTGCCACGGTGGATTTCTCCAATAACCTGGCTCTACTTGAGGACCCCCTTGAAGCCGTGCAGAAACTGGCTCCATACGCGGTTAGCTCCCACCTGAAGGATGCAGCCGTCAGTGAAGTCGAAGAAGGATGCATGATTGCTGACGTCCCTCTTGGTCAAGGCATCCTCCCACTTGCCAGATTAATGGAGTTGCTGCGCCGCGCCAAATCCGATATTCACTTCTGCCTGGATATGGCCACCCGGGACCCTGTCAAGATCCCTTTCCGTGACGACTCATTCTGGGGCGCATTTGGAAAGCGGGACACAAGCCGCATTGACAAGTTCAAATCGACAATCCTCTCCAGGGCAACAACGCGGTCATTTCCGAAAATCAGCGGGATGAACAGTCCTCAGATGCGGGCTGTCGAGGACGATAATATCCGCCGCTCGGTTGCGTACGCCAAGCGCACTCTCGGGTTATGACGCGCATGGGACGGTTACTATCGCCTCCGGCAAGAATCCATTGAATCTTGACGAAAGGAAAGCCGTGGCGGATGTCCTCTAACTAACTCCCGGGAGGACCTCAAATGCAGTGATCCGCATGCGATCTTATCTTAATCCTCTTTTGCGGACCTCGGCGAGTAAGGTCTTAAAGCAATAGGCGGCTTCTTGGGCTTCCACAGGGGCTGATGCCTCGCCATGGTACGCTTTCATGAAGGATCCCATGCCAACCCAGCTGGTTTGCAGCATCCCAAGGGGACGGGAGGCTGTAGGTTCGCTCGACGACTTGCGCAGTGCCTGGATCTGGTCTAACTGGTCCCACGCAACATCAGCTAGCCTCCACGGACTTGGCAGAACTTGGAACCCCTGGATGGCAAAGTAGGCCGCCGTCGGCTCGGCCCGCTCATAGTGCCAGTCACAAATCACGATGTCTTTGGGCACTTGCGCAACGGCCGGGGCAGTCTCGTTCTGGCTGGCTTCCCACTTGCCGATGCCCGTTACGTTGCCGTCTAGAAAGCGGTCCCCCCACATCCACAACGTTCGATTGGACTGTGCCAAATGGTCGTGCAAGGCCTTCACCTCTCCTGCAAATAGGTCGGCCTTGTTTTTCCCTTTGCAGCGCGGACAATCATCTTCCCCGAGCAGAAACACTTCATCCATACCCACGTGGAACGAATCAGCCCCGCAAATATCAGCCAGTTCATCGATCAGATCAAAAAGAATGCCATGCAAATCCGGATGCAGCGGGCAATAACTGCGGCAGTAGATTCCTTCGTTATTAGCGTACTTGCCAGGTGTCTCATCCAGTTCAGGGTGAGACCTCAAGAGACCAAAAGTGGTTTTCGCCCAGGATTGATGCCCCAGACAATTGATCATGGGAACCAGGCGGACTCCGGCATCATGTGCCGCAGTCGCCAGTTTTTGTAAGTCCTGGCGAGAAAGCGCATCCGGATCGGCTACCTCGGAGTGCTTTGAAAACTGGAATCTGTAGTTGATTTCCAGAATCAGGAGATTCACACCATCTTTGGGCAATGCTTCCCGGATAAACTGGGACGCCGTCTCAATCTCGTCGCGGCTCGGTGCAGCACAATGCAGTCCCATAAGGAATAAGGGAGCCCCAGCATTTGAATCAGCAGCGCTCATCATCAGACCCAACACACACAATGGCAATGCAGCACGGAACAACCGGATCATGGCAACACCTCAAATGTTGAGATTATGGATCGGTCGAAGGAGTTTTTCCAGGCAATCAACAGGTACATCAGTGACTTCTCGTATCTCTTGAATACCAGGAGACCCATCTGGTTTCCTGGTCGGTTCATTTGTCTCGGAGGTGTCTCGGTCGGCAGCTGCTGTTTGGAATGATGCCGAGCGGAGGAGCAGCCCGGAAGAGGAATTTCCCCTGAGCCGGACATCCTCTCTTTGAACCGCGTGAAAATCCAGGCGCAGTATACTCCAGGCCTCCGGCGTTAGCCAAAAGAAATGGGCCGTTTTTGTTTTTCCCCAAGGTATTCGAATGGTATCATGTTAGATTGTCTGATCACGGGTTATCGCGGGTTCAGGTAGGTGATTGATGGCCGCTCGTCTACCGGGCCGGCTACGGTGGTGGAATCTACTGCGTCTATGAAGAAGATCGGCTTTGTCAGCCTCGGTTGTGAAAAAAACTTGGTCGATAGCGAAGTCATGATGGGCCTGTTGGATCAACAAGGGTATGAAATCACTTCTGACGAGACTCAAGCCGATGTGATCGTGGTCAATACGTGCGGGTTTATCGACAGGGCCAAGGAGGAAAGCATAGACACCATCCTGGAGATGGCAGAGCTGAAGATTTCAGGTCGCTGCTCCCGACTGGTTGTCACCGGATGCCTGGTAGAGCGTTATCGCAGTGAGATTCAAAAGGAGATCCCTGAAGTCGATGCAGTTCTCGGCACCAACGAAATTGAGTCGATCCTCAGAATTTGTGAGAATCAGGAAGCTCCCCAGGTAGAGAACCGCTACTATCTTTATGATGAGAATGTTCCCCGGTTGAGGTCGACCCCAAGGTTCACCGCTTACATCAAGGTGGCCGAAGGTTGTGATCGCCCTTGTTCGTTCTGTATCATTCCCAAATTGCGCGGGCCATTCCGCAGCCGCCCTATCTCCTCCATACTTAATGAGGCCCGTTTTCTGGCCGAAAGCGGCGTTAAGGAGGTCGTATTAATCTCTCAGGAGACGACTCTTTATGGGTCGGACCTCGGGCTCCGCCATGGGCTTTCAACGCTGCTGCGGGAATTGTCTAAAGTGGCCGGCTTAGCTTGGATTCGATTCTTGTATTGTTTTCCCTCTCAGATCGATGATGAGCTATTGATAGCAATGCGCGAGGAAGAGAAAGTCTGTCGCTATCTTGACATGCCGTTGCAACACGCCAACGGGCGCATCCTGAAGTCGATGCAGAGGGGTGGGAATCCTGAGAGCCTGGTGCGTCTGTTGACGCACGTTCGAGAGATGGTGCCAGGAATTACGCTGCGAACTTCCATGATCGTAGGTTATCCGGGAGAGACCGAAGAAGAGTTTTCCGAACTTTGCCGGTTTGTTGCCAACGTGGAATTTGACCATCTGGGAACGTTCACCTATTCCGATGAGGAAGGCACAGCCAGTTACGACTTGACGGACAAGCTGGAAGAAAAGGAACTTAAGCGCAGGAAGAGTTCCCTCATGAAATTGCAGGCCCGCATCTCCAGGCGCAGGAACCGGCAACTCGTGGGGCGAACCCTTCCTTTGCTAGTCGAAGGACAGTCGGCGGAAACGGAACTGCTCTGGCAGGGGCGGCTGGAGTCACAAGCACCCCGAATCGATGGAGTAGTCTATATCAATGATCTGAGCGGGGCATGGCCTCAACCCGGAGACTTCCGTTCGGTTGAAATTACTAGGGCCTTGGATTATGATTTGGTGGGGAAATTGGTGTGAGCTCGTGGTCGACTTTCGTGAGCGCATTCCCGCCTCGGCTCGCTATTTGAGTCGGCCAGCCGGTGCTCTCTCCCATCAATTCCATGAATTGCCCGATCTGCAAGAGGGATACATTCTGGGAAGAGAATCCCTTCCGCCCGTTTTGTAGTGAGCGGTGCCGAATGATGGATCTGGGGAAATGGGCAGCGGAGGAGTATCGCTTGCCCGAGCAGGGACCCTCCGTGTCTGACGATTCTGCTGAGAAGGCCTCTAAAGAGCGATAGAGGATGGGCACTCGACAAGACCGAGCCGGTTGGATAGACCGGCTGGCATTAGTGATTGCCACGGGCCTGGGAATCGGATATTTCCCTATTGCCCCAGGTACGGTGGGGTCCCTTCTGGGAGTGGCCCTGCTCTTGGGGCTCTCTTGGTTCGAATTTCGTGGTGAACGCCGCCTTTTGTTTCACCTGGTGGTGGTGGCCGTGATCAGTATTGTGGGAATCTGGGCCGCCTCGAGAGCCGAGGTGCATTTCAAGCGTAAGGACCCTCCTCAAGTTGTTATTGATGAAGTGGTAGGGCAGCTGCTGACCTTCGGCCTGATCTTCAGAAACCCACGCTTAGTCCTCCTGATCGTGGGCTTTTTTCTGTTCCGGCTGTTTGATATTTGGAAACCGTTTCCCATTCGCAAGCTTGAGAAAGCGCCGCTGGGTTTTGGCATCATATTGGATGACCTGGCAGCCGGTTTCTACGCCTCACTGGTAATATGGGGGATCCATCTCTTCTGGCCGACGCTGACTTGAGGAAATTCAAAGTACGAAAGAAATGTTTAAGATATTGGACTTGAATCCGCCCGCCGCAGTGCCAGGGGGAGAGATCTTCATTCGCTGGACTGGTGCGGAGATCCGAACCTATACTCGGCCGGTCGTCCATTTCGGAAGGAGTCTGGGACATCTGGTCTCCTCTTCGGCCGATCTGATTGTGGTCACTGTGCCAGAGGAGATCAGCGGTTCCGAGGTCCAGGTGACTCTCGATGGGAGACAGAGTAACAAAGTTTCATGCGAAATCGCCGGGCTTATGGCATCGAATCTGCATATTGTCGCCAATCCGGTCCTGGATATCGAGGGCAACCTCTTTACAACATTCAGTGGCAAGAGAGGTGAAAAGGTCCAGAACTCGATCCTAAAGGTCAGTTCGTCTTGCACAGTTCAGCCGTTTGTTTCCGACCTGATGAATCCGACCGGTATTGCATTTAATAGCGTTGGAGAGATGTTCGTTTCCAGTCGCAATGACGGCAGCATCTTCAAGATTTCTCCTTTTGGTGAGAAGTCAATTTATGCCAAAGGCATGGGTGTGGCTACCGGCATTGCATTTGATGCCAATGACAACCTCTACGTGGGGGACCGCACCGGTACTTTGTTCAAGATCGATCGAAAACGCGAGATCTTTGTATTTGCCACGCTCGAGCCCAGTGTAGCCGCCTATCATCTCGCTTTTGACGCGGAACAAAACCTCTACGTGACTGGCCCCACAACCTCCAGTTATGACCAGGTTCACAAGATCACCTCCGACGGAAACGTCTCGACTTATTTCACAGGTCTGGGAAGACCCCAGGGCTTGGCTTTCGACACACAGGGTAATCTTTATGTCGCTGCATCCCTTGGAGGGCGTCGCGGGATCGTGCGAATCACTCCGAATCGGGAAGCATCGCTGGCAGTTGCCGGTATTAATCTGGTTGGTTTGGCATTCGGATATCACCGGGACTTGTATGTAGCCAGCAACAGCTCCCTGTTTCATTTGAGCTTTGCGGCAATCGGGAAGCCCCTGCCATAGGAGCAGTGGGCCGTGGACAGTGAGCTGGGACCGAACTCGTTTTTTCCTCCCGGACGCTGCTACTTCTGAATTGGTGACCAACAACCGCTAGTCACTAACCACTGACCACCAATCACTATTTTTCAATGATCAGTAACGCTGAAATTATTGCGATCGGTTCGGAACTGTTGAGTTCGAGCCGGACGGATACCAATTCGCTCTATCTGACCGGAAAGCTCAATTCCATTGGCATCGATGTGGAATTGAAGACGGTGGTCGGCGATACCGAAGCTCGCCTCGAGACCGTCGTCCGGGAGGCCATCCGGCGATCATCACTGGTCATATCCACGGGCGGGTTAGGACCGACCGAAGATGACATCACCAGGAAAGTCTTTGCCAGAGTTATGAAACGGCAACTGGTACTCGAAAATAAGGTACTGGAGCGGATTCAGGCTAGATTCCGGAGCCGTGGATTGGAAATGCCTACCAATAACGCCCGGCAAGCACTTGTGCCGATAGGGGCAGAAATCCTGGAAAACACCGCAGGAACCGCCCCGGGCCTATGGATGGAACACGAAGGCTCGATTGTCATCCTGCTTCCAGGCCCTCCGTTTGAACTCAAGCGCATATTTGAAGAAACCTGCATCCCCCGACTGACTGCATTGACTGGTGGCGCGCGAATGGTCACTCAAGTCTTTAAGGCTACGGGAACAACCGAATCGAAGTTGGATGAGATGATAGCGCCCATCTACTCCAAATACAGGAATCCGACGACCACCATTTTGGCCTCACCCGGAGAAATTCAGGTTCACATCACGGGAAAAGGCAGATCCGAAGAAGAGGCCCGCCAGATCGTGACCGAACTCGCCGACCAAATTGAGTTTGCCTTGGGGGATCTCATCTTTTCTCGTGGAGAGGAAAGCTTGGAACAGATTGTCGGCTATTA
>DATKMG010000399.1:0-11537 GCA_035541995.1 Terriglobia bacterium | reverse complement strand
TCGGGCTCCTCGGAATTTGCATTCCGGATGAATACGGTGGGGCCGGGTTCGACTACATTAGCCTTGGCCTGGCTTGCGAAGAATTGGAGTACTGCGACACCTCCTTGCGGGTCATCCTTTCAGTTCATGTGGCCCTTAATTCCATGACGCTGTTGACGTGGGGCAACGAAGAGCAAAAACAACGATACCTGGTGCCTCAATCTCAAGGCCGGAAGATTGCAACCTACGGATTAACTGAGCCTGATGCGGGAAGTGACGTCGTAAACCTTCAAACCACGGCCCAAAGAAAGGGGGAAGAATACGTTCTCAACGGTGAAAAAATCTGGATTTCCCTGGCTGACGTGGCAGATCACTTTCTGGTAGTGGGATGGACTGATATGGAAAAGAAGAGGAAGCGAGACCACACTGGCTTGAGCGCCTTTATCGTGGAACGAAGCATGCCAGGGTTTTCGAGCGGGACCCTGAAGCAAAAGTGGGGTATCCGCGCCGGAAACACCGGCTTTTTTTCGATGAGCGACGTTCATGTGCCAGCCGCAAACAGGCTTGGGAACGAAGGGGATGGTTTCAAAATTGCCATGTTTGCATTGGAACAGGGTCGCTACACCGTGGCTGCTGGCGCCACGGGTCTAATTCGGGCCTGCCTGGATGCCAGCCGGAAATACGCGCTGGAACGTCGCACATTCGGAAAGGCCATTGGCGAACATCAGCTGGTGAAAGAGATGATTGCCCAAATGGTATTGGATTACGAGACATCGCGCCTGCTCTGGCTCCGCGCCGGCTGGCTGAAGAATCGAGGAAAGCGGAACAATCGAGAGACTTCCCTAGCCAAATGGCACGCCACGGTTGCTTCTGAACGGGCAGCTTCCGATGCCGTGCAGATTCACGGAGCTTATGGCTATTCCGACGAATACCCGGTCGGTCGATTCTACCGGAATGCCAAAGGAGCCGTTATCTATGAGGGGACCCGGGAAATCCACAAGCTGATCCAAGCGGACTACGCGCTGGGATTTCGGTCCGATAAGCCTCTCCGTTGTGAACTGCCGCAATTTGAGAGTGAAGAACACTAATCGGTCCTATTCGACGAGAAATGTTGCGCCAGCCAGAATGAATATGTCGATCATTCTTCGCCGCAGTCACTTTCTTCTCCTCGCGATCTCCCTACTCTGGTGCGGCTCAATTCTCTCCTTTCCGTTTCTGCTGCATTCAGCTCACCCCTGGCTGGCATCCGGGGTCTATCTAGTTTTCGCCAGAATCTGCCACCAGGACCCAGCTAGATCCTTCCTGATTGGAGGGGTTCCACTTCCTGTCTGTGTGCGCTGCACAGCGGTTTATCTGGGTTTTCTAGGGGCGGTTTCGTTCTGGCCACTACTGAAGCGGATAGCCGCAAAAGGAAATAGTCTTTTATGGCTGCTCATGGCAGCAGTGGTACTGATGACCGTGGATGCCGGGTTAAACCTCGTTGGAATCCAGAATGGTACTCCGACAACCCGGGCCCTGACGGGAAGTCTGCTAGGTGTCGCTGCCGGGTGGATCGCGAGTTCCATTGCCACTCAGAAGAATTGGTCGCAAACAAACGGTGAATCATGAATGACCCCTCAAGGGCTCTGTTGAGGCTTGGAACCTCTTCGTGGAGCGTCGACAGCTGGGTCGGACCCTTCTATCCAGCCGGTTCCCAACCATCACAATATCTCTCGATTTATGCTCAAAAATATAGTTGCGTAGAAATCGATAACACATTTTACCGGATCCCCTCTTCGGCCATGGTGAGGAAATGGTATGAGGACACGCCTCCCGGTTTTATATTCGCAGCCAAAGTCCCGCGGATAATAACTCATGAGAAGATACTTGAGAATTGTCAGGAGGACCTCACGGCATTCCTCAAAGCCATGGAAGCCTTGGAAGACAAACGAGGGCCTCTGCTGCTCCAATTTCCTTACTTCAACAAAAATGTTTTCCCTTCCTCTGATGATTTCCTGACTCGATTGTCCCCGTTCCTGAAAAAGCTCTCACATAATTGGAGATGGGCGCTGGAGATCCGGAACAAGTGGTGGATTAACAGAAGGCTATTGGATTTGCTGCGAGAGCATGAATTGGCATTTGCTTTGATCGACCAGGCCTGGATACCTCGGATTGGCCAACTTCTCAAAAAACATGATCCGGACACGACCGACTTCATCTATATCCGCTGGTTAGGAGACCGGAAAGGGATTGAAGAAACGACGACCGTTTGGGACAAAGTTGTAGTCGATCGCCGGCCCGACCTGCAGGAATGGGTGACTCCCGTCAGGAATTGGCTTCAGAAGAGCCGGGTGGTCTACGGATTCTTCAACAACCATTATGCTGGTCACGCACCCGCCAGCCTGGAGATGTTCCAGCAAATGCTGGAGTGAATAGACTCATGAGGTTCATCCGTCAGATAGATGTCCTCCTCCAAAAATGCCGCTAGTGGAATGAACACTTGGAGAAATCACTCTTAACCCGGGCAGGTGTCCCAGTTTTGATGGTGACCTGAAAAAGGTCATGGGGCACTTTTACAGATCCACCTACATCTTCCCTCTCAGGTTTTTGGCTTGTTCGATGGCAATTTCGTTGATGGCGCTTAGGGCCTTTGCACCGGAGGCTCCTTCGATCGCCTTCACGGCAATGGCTTGCACCTGCGCATTGGCATCGTTGAGTTGCCGGGTCAAGGCTTCAACTTGGACCAACTGCTTTGCCACGGTCTCTTCCAGTCCTTTAATCTTCAACTCAGCCACGCGCTTATCTCCCTCAATCGCTTTCCCCAAAAGCTGGGCTTCCATCTTGGCGTGGTTCTCAGCCCGCGCTGTAGCCTCCTTTTCCGCTTTATCCACTGCAGCAGCCAGTTCTGCAGGGAAGGCAGTTACCTTCTTCCTCAATTCAGCCAACTCGCTTTCCTGCGCCGCAACTGCAGCCTCGCGGGCAGCCAAAGCTTTCTCCTGGATCTCTTTGACCTCGGCAAGCTTCTTTGCCAAACCGGCTTTTTCCGCTTCATAGTTATCTTTGTCTTTCTTGCGGGCCAGAGCCAGATTGTACTCGTACTCCTCTTTCTCCCGTTCCCGTTCCTTCTTGAGCCTCGCTTCATTTTCTTTTTGAACCATTGCGTAGGCTTCCTGTTCCTTTTTCCAGTCCAGCCGTTTGGCAGCCATTTCCGCTTCGAAGCTGGCCTCACTATCCTCCATGTCCTTCTCCAAGGCCGCCTTCTTCTCCTCATGATCCCGAATCAACAGGGCCAAGGTATCTGCGGCCAGGCGGATGTCATGGAGCTCTTCGAGGGCTCGAGTTTCGATGGCGATAGCCTGCTGGAGTTCGGTTAACTTATTGGTCTCGCTCGTCAACTGGGAAGCCAAATCGGTCAGCGCTTTCCCAAGGTGAAGGCTAAGGTCCGCCATACCCTTGATTATGGAGTCGACAGTGTAACTTGCTACCTTCTCCAAGACTGCCTCGTCAGAGGCCTTTCGCATGGTTTCCGCCTTCTTTTCAGGCAGGCTTGAAGCCTTTTCTTGAAACCGGCTCAAAAGCTCATTATAGGCCTTCAGGATTTCGTCTTTGGTGCTCTTGGTAGTAAAACGTGGCAGTGGTTTGTCCATGAGTCACACTCCTTAATGCGGAATTGAGTTGCAAGAAAATACCACTTCGCATCATATTTCAAGAGGTCAGCTTTGAAAAGATGATAAGGGTCTGAACGCTATGAGATTTGTCATTGAAAGGGAGAGAATCGGAAAGCTAAACGGAATGTGGCGCGACGTTCTGCTGCTTGAGCGGCGCAGTCCCACAGTGGGGGTCGAATGAGCCGTCTTTCAGAGGTTGCACTCGCCTCGATCGAGTGGCTCATTCCCTTCCAGATCCTAATTCCCGGGCGGAACAGACTTCCCTTGCTTTCGCATGGCGTCGATATCTAGCCCGCCGGATCGAGGATCCCACCAGAGCAACTTTTTCTCCGCCGCAATAAAGCCAGTAGGACGGATCAAATGCACCGAGAGCTTGAGAGACCGACTGGAAGCGTCTACCCAACTAGCTTCTACCGTCTGGTCAGGCCCCAGTTCAGGCAAGACCTTGTCTCCTGAATTTACAATCCGGTCTCCACTGTCGCGTACATCCCAAGTCAGCCGGTAACCTCGCAATTCGTAAGATGGGATCTCTCCCTGCGAGCGCCGAGACACAATGGCTTGAAATCCTACAGGGGATGTGGATCCATTTTTCCACTCTACCATGAGGCGAGCAGGAGCATTTTCGTCTTTCCAGACAGCATAGGAAGGCCGCCGCTGACGGTTTTCATTCACGACACCCATTTCCACATATCCTTGAGTTAGCCCGGGCCACAGGTTACGATGCGACTTGTAATCCTGATAACACCAGAAAATGGCTCCACCAATCCAGTCGAACTTGCCAAAAATTCGCAACTGGTCACGAATGATGTGGGATCGGATTTCATCGCCTTGTTCTGAATCGGGAGCAAAGAAACCTGCCGCACCAAACTCAGAAATGATGACCATTTTGTCTGAATATTTCTTGCCTACCGCCTCCAGCCGAGGCTCCAATTCACTGGCAGCTCCATGCCAGGTTCCGAAATATTGGTTCATCATGATGAAGTCGGCCTGGCTAGCCGCATTTTCGAAGGGATTGTCCACGAAGGCAATCCGGTCATCAGCGTAAGAGACGAAGCGGTCAGGATCCAGTGACTTTAACATCTCATACATAGTTTTGAAATAGGAACGCCCTCCAGCTGTATCGGTGGCGCTCTCGTTACAGACACTCCAGGCAAAAATACTGGGGTGGTTGTAATCCTGCTGCACCATTTCCTGCATTATGTGTTGGGCCAGGGTAACCAGCTTAGGATCCTGCAGTTGCTTCTCGCTGAACTGCCAGATGGGAATCTCAGGTATCAGCAGGATCCCTCGGCGGTCGCAGTAGTCCAGGATGGCAGGATGCTGAGGGTAATGAACGGGTCTCGTCAGCGTCACTTGCAGGTCTTTCATCTCATCGTAGTCATGTCGAATGGTTCCTGCTGTTTCGGCAAGCCCTTCCCATGGCGAGTCTTCATGGCGGGTCATCCCGGTCAATCGGACAAGCTCGCCATTCAAGTACAAATGTCTATTCCGGATCTCAAGAATCCGGCATCCGAATTGGTCTGTCGCGGAATCTACTTGTGCGCCTCGAGCATCGAACAACATGGCTTCGAGTCGATACAGGTTGGGGTGGTCGAAGTGCCAGAGCAGAGGCTTTTCGATCCGTAACGCTGCTGTCAATTCTTGTTGGCCCGGATGTAACACGACGCCCTTTTCGAACCTCGCCGCCTCGGCTTCGCCGGAATCTGGATAGACCTTCAGCAAAATCCGGCCAGCAATGGGTTTCCGGGCACTATTCTCCAAGAAAAGATGGTCAGTGACTGTAGCAAGATTCCCATCGACTTTCACTCGCAGAAGCTGCCGCCGGATCATGGCGGGCTCATTGATCTGAAGCCACACGTCCCGGACAATTCCTCCATAATGCCACCAGTCGTACCAAGTATTCTTACCCTCCCAGAGCTTCATGGACCACCCCGGGATGGTTGCCAGACCAGGCTGGTTATTGATCGCGACGGCCAAAAAATTGGAGGGCTCCAGGTGAGACGTTAGGTCAAAGAAGTAAGCGGTGTGCCCTCCTTCATGCTGACCAAGTTCTACGCCGTTTATCCAGACACGGGATCGGTAAAAGGTGGCTCCAAAGTGAAGCTCCACATGCTTAGCCCGAAATTCATCAGGCAGGGTCAACACCTTGAAGTACCATGCGGTGCCCTCATAGTCCTCGTGCGGGCCGAGATTCCAGGTGTGAGGGACGGTCACCGATTCGGTTGAGTCTGGAGGCTGGTTCATCCAACCAAGTTTCTCGCCCGAGCCCGCTGGGTCTCTGGCAAACTGCCAGTTGTCATTCAAAGACACTCGAGTGCCAGCACTGGCAACCGAAGCCACCTGAAGAAAAATCCAAAAGAGAAGGGATACGAAAGGAACTCTTTGTTGGACAAAGAAAAAATACATTGCACGCCTCCGAGATTATTACGTTCACGACTGAGGCCATAAGTTTACATGGGCAATGGAAAATTGAAAGCGGAATGCCGAGAAGATTGCATGAAGTCAAGGATTCCCTCGTTTACACTACCAAGCTCTCTCCAGTTTATCGTCATTTCCCTCTTCTGATTCTCCCTGGCCATGCTAGAATGACGGGCTTTGTCGCGCCGCCCTTTTTCAGATTCGAAGAGGCCCCTCAAGTTCGCTGGGATCCCATGAATAAGCCGCAATCAGCGCGCCTTGTCTTTCTTGATCTACTGCGGGGATGGGCCATACTGTTCATGATGGAAACTCATGTCTTCAATACTCTTCTACGGACCTCCCTCAAGTCAACACGGTGGTTTGGCTACTTGACTTTTATCAATGGACTGGTAGCCCCTTCTTTTTTGTTCGTCTCAGGGTGGGTTTTCATGGCCGGCTGCAATCGGAAGCTGGAAGACTTCCGTGCATTTGGCCCAGCGTTTCGAAGTCAGCTCGGAAGGATTTTCCTGATCTGGGGGTTGGGCTATGCGCTGCATTTTCCCTTTTACTCTTATTCTCGCACAAAGGCTTGGACTTCATCTGTCGATTGGTTGAATTTTTGTCAGATGGACATTCTACACTGCATTGCACTCGGACTTCTGCTTCTCTTCGTGTCCCGGATTGCCATTAAAGACGACCGTTATTTCAAACGCACAGTATTGACGTCGAGCATTGTAATAATAACTGTCAGTCCTCTCTTGGGACGGGTCGACTTCCTGAGGTTTTTGCCCGCACCTATTGCCCTGTATTTTCAAGAACAAAGCTTCTCTTATTTCCCTCTTTTTCCGTGGTTAGGGTTCCTACTCTTGGGAGCAGTAACAGCCATGACTTACCTAAGCAGGGTTGGCCGAGGAAACGAAAGGGAATTGATGGTTCTTGTCGGCCTAGTGGGGCTCGAATGCGTTTTGGCAGGAATTGTATTCTGGGACCTGCCGAATTTGATCTTGGGCACCAGCATTAAAGTCACTGCTAATCCATTCTTCTTTACCTTACGCTTGGGTTGCGTCATGTTGCTCTTGTTCGGTGGCTGGCAATTCGCACGGAAGTGGCCGGGAGGAGCGAATCTGGTGCGAGAGCTCAGCCGGGAATCACTGCTTGTATACGTTCTACATATTCTGATCGTTTACCGAGTCTCAGAAAATAACCGGAGTCTCTCTTCTGCCTACGGAGAATCTTTGACTTTGTGGCAATCTATAGCCATTTTGACAGGACTCGTTTTCCTGATGTGGATGGCAGCCAGTGCCTGGACTTCAGTAAAGCATAGATCTCAAAGGAACTCGAGGAGAATAGCCTGTTCGACCGCTTTTTTGGCCTTACTGCTGTTCTTCTTAAATTGAATCCGAATTGCATATGTTAAGAGCCAGGGTCCTCTAGCAAGGAGTTTGATCCATGGACAAACGAGGGAGCCCCGAAACGTCAACAAAGAGGAAGTCCTCAATGAGATTCCCAAGTGGCTAGCGAATATGAACCTTAGTGCTGGATTAGTCTTAAGACCGCCGACATTGGATGGATCACGATGAAGAGATCAGTTGGAAATGTGGGAGAGTTCCGAGTCTTTACCTGTCGACACTGTGGTTCCACTTTTGAGAAGTTTTTTTGCCATTTTGAAAGGCCGGAGAAATTCCCAACCTCGGAATGCATAATGTGCAATCGGGAGGCAGTGCTAGAAACCCAGGCCGGCCTTAAAGTCGAAACAGCAATTCAGGGAACCTGATGTGGCTGTCCCAGGTGAGGCTTGATTGGATGCGGGTAAGGCTTTTGCTCAGTCATTCCCCGCGGCAAGGGGCAAGGGAAATTCGGACCCCAAAGCCAGCACCTGGAGCTAAGAGCCTTCACTTCTATTATCAGTTGCTCTCAATAGCTAATCCGACTCGAATAGGAAGTTCGATAAATGATTATCTCGATATAGCCCTGCTCGGGTCAGTCAATCCGTCACCGCTTCTTCAAAGTCACAGCCAACCCATTACCTTCCATGTAAAAGATAGTCTCGAGGTTTGCGTTTGTTGTCACGGTCTTTACGTATTCCGGGACCATTTCCACGTTATGTGCCAGAATCACCCCGCCCGGCCGCACTAGCGGCAGGATTTTGTTCAAATAGTCGACGTAGCCTTCTTTGTCGGCATCGATAAAGGCGAGGTCGATGGGTCCCTTCAGCTTTGTCACCTGCTCGTGAGCGTCACCTTCAACGACGGTGACGAGTTTGTCCACCCCGGCCTGTTTGAAGTGTTGGCGGGCTTCGGAAGCTCGAGTGTGATCGATTTCGAAAGTGGTCAAATGGCCCCCTGTCCTCTGAAGCGCCAAGCAGAACCAAAGCCCCGAGTACCCTGTCGACGTGCCAATCTCGACCACATTTTTGGCGTCAGCAACCTCGGCAAGCAACCGCAATACCTTGCCGTCTTGCATGGGGACGCTGAGGTACGTCTGGTGGGACTTCTCCATGTCGTCGAGCTCGGCTATGATTTTTTTTTCCATTTCGGTGTTGGCAAGAGGCGGAGTGGAGACATGGAACTTGTCTACCCTGGCCGATTGGGAGAAGGCGATCACCGCCATTGTGGATAAAATACCCGGGATAACGATCATCATTTTCATCACTCTCGTGTCCTTTCACATTTCTTGGATTGTGCCTGAGGCGTGGCTTCGGGGGCCTGCCTCAAAAACAGACCCAATTGCATCCGGAGATCTTCGGGGCAGTGCTATACATCCAAGTCATCGTTACAGTCTAGCATTTTTGAAGGGTCGATTTGGGGTATCGCACCGGATAAATCCCAGGTCATCCGTGGGCGCCGAATTTTAGCGATACATATCTTTGCCATATCGTTTGACCATAAGGTCAAAGTACTCCTCATCAGACATAGGCAGGCCGTTGGCCACCCACTCCTCATCCGTAATCTGTTGCCGCCCCTTGAGAAGGATGCGGGCGTCTTCTCCGACGACGTAACGAAGTTGGGGGTGCTTGGTTGTAACGGCATGTTCGATCACTTCGGCCACTCTTGTCGGTGGCGTTGGTTGTTGGAGCTGTTTCTGGAATAGCTTGCGCAGCCTGCGAAGGTGGTCAGCGTAATAGGCGGAAATTGGATTGGGTGGAAGAGCTTCCCTTGATTGTCTGCCTTTCGCAAAGATGGGAGTAGGGACGACACCAGGTTCAATGATGGCAACTCGAATGTTAAAAGCACACACTTCTTGAGCTAGAAGTTCACTAGCAGCTTCGAGAGCGAATTTCGAAGCGCAATAGTGCCCATGCGTCGCTAAAGCTAAACGTCCAGCAACTGAAGTAACGTTAACGATGCTCCCACTGCGGCGCGCCCGCATTGTAGGGAGGACAGCCTGGATCAGGCGGATAGTCCCCCAATAATTGGTCTCGAATATCTGCTTGGCGATGGCCAGCGGGACTTCTTCAATGGCGCCGGAATGAGCGATGCCCGCATTATTTACCAGAACATCAATGTGTCCTGCCTTCTTGAGTACACTGTCTATGCCCTGCTGTACCGAGGCATCAACGTCGACGTCCAGCGTGACCAGGGTCACCGGAAGCTGTTCTTCAGCAACGGTCTGGACGAGTTCCTGGGCTGTTTCAGGACGTCTCAAACTTGCGTATACCTCATACCCCTTCCGTGCGAAGTGCAATGCCGTGGCGAGCCCGATCCCAGAACTTGTTCCTGTAATTAGGACAACAGCCACGTAAATTCCTTTCTGGTATGGCTCAAGCCTTACTGCGGAACGCGCCCGCCTGCAGAAACTCCGGCCACTTTCGACAGTGGCCTTGCAGATTGCCAACTTGGCCAAAGAGCTTTGATTCCGTCTGGGTTAGGGTTGAGGTCAGTCCCCTCAAAATTACGCCAAATCGCCTGTGGGACAGTCAATTTGGACGCAATTGCTGGTTGTGCAAAATGGCAGGCACTACAATATGTTGATGGGGTGCCATTTTGCACAACCGGGAAGGGGCTCGGTCTCCACAGGCTCTTAAGGCATCTTCTCAGCTGTGTCATGCGGATACGATTCGACTGAGGGAACTGGTTGAGCCTGTGTATTGGTGGGGGTAGAGGAGTTTGTGGGCTCAGACTCAATCTTACGCACTTCCTCTTCCACCGTAGATATGAGTTCGTTGCGGGCCCTTTGAAATTCCTTCAGAGCCTTGCCCAGCGATTTTCCAATTTCCGGGAGCTTGCGTGGTCCAAACACAAGGAGCGCCACCACAAAAATGACAATAAGTTCAGGAACGCCAATGTTACCCATATGTTTCTCTCTTCATCTTCCCTTCCGCTTCATTGCATCATTCCAACCCTCTTTTACCCACTCTAGTCATCTTCTTGGTCTCCGACAGTTCGGTGGGAACAAAAAATGCCAAAGCGCCCAAGATCAAAGAGTCTTCATCGGTCCCCCACGCTTGAAGGTCAGCCTACCAGCAGTTCCCCACGACCTAGTCTAACACCGAATTGCCTGAAGTTCTTCAAATAGTGAAAGGAATCCAGGGGTGACGCGAAAAGCGCGTCACCCCTGGATTCTCATCCCCCCAAAAATCTCTACCCCGGCTGAGGTGGCTGATGGGATGTCACTATATACTGCGAGTGGCAATAATTGTATCGCGCACGTTGTGGCGATCCGGTAACTCAAGTAGATTCGGAATTGGGAAATACATGGTATAAAGAGGAGGAATATTGTGACTACTGGATCTTGGGTCTAACGAGAAAGGGGGGAGAAATCAGACGATGAAAGAATGGAAAGTTGGAATCGTGGGACTTGGTTGGGTTGCCGGAGCTCACATCGAAGCATTCAAAGGCGTCCAGGATGCCAACGTAACTGCTGTTTGTTCCCGTCGTACTCTTGATCAAGCGGAGCTGGCGAGAAAATACGGGTTGCCCCTTAAGGCATACGCCAGTTACGAGGCTATGCTTACAGATCCTAATGTGGACATTGTGGACATTTGTACACCTCATCCGCTGCATCCGCAGCAGGCCATTGCTGCAGCCAAAGCCGGAAAACATTTGATCATTGAGAAACCCATTTCCTTGACCTTTGAAGAAGCCAAGGCAATCCGAGATGCCATCCGTCGAACAGGAGCGCAAGCCTGTGTCTGTTTTGAAGTGCGCTACAGCCAGCATTTCAATTTGATCCATTCCTGTATTTCGGACGGATTGCTGGGAGAGATCCATTTTGGAGAGGTTGATTACTACCACGGCATCGGCCCGTGGTACCAAATGTACAGTTGGAATATCAGGAAAGACTCCGGTGGGAGCAGCCTTCTGACGGCAGGATGCCATGCTTTGGACGGCCTGTTGTATTTCATGAATGAGGAAGTTGAAGAGGTAACAACCTACAGTGGCCGGTCCTGCAATCCAGCTTTCGGACCCTATGAGTACGATACGACAACTGTCACGATTTTGAAGTTCAAGGGAGGCAAGATTGGCAAGGTATCATCGGTAATAGACTGCCTGCAGCCCTATTATTTCCATATCC
>DATKMG010000398.1:0-3999 GCA_035541995.1 Terriglobia bacterium | reverse complement strand
CGGTGGAGGCTGAAAGAATTAATCACTTCATAGATCTCAATTCCGCTACGAAGAATCAGTTGATGACCTTGCCGGGAATTGATGAGATCTCTTCTCAACAAATCATCTCCAGACGTCCGTATAAATTGAAAACGGACCTGCTGACCAGGAAGATCATCCCAAAGACAACATACGACAAGATAGCAGACAAGGTGACTGCAAAGTAACCATTGAGCTGGCGGGCATGCTCTCCAAATCAGGCTTGACCGTGTTTGCCAAGCCTTCTAAGCTGGCTCTGCAATGACGGGAATTCGTTCGGAGGTTCTCAAACGATGAGGTTTCGAATGAATGTAATCGCTGTGGGTGCTTTCCTGACATTGTCTCTCATCGCGCATTTTGGCACGGCAGGCCCCCAGGCTGGGGGAACCCGGACTGCCTATGACCAGCTTTATCGCGGCCTTGTCGATCCTCCGCATGAGTATTCGATCCGTCCTTTCTGGTTTTGGAACGGTAAATTGGACAAAAAGGAAGTCGAGCGGCAAATTGAAGAGATGGCCTCTCAAGGCGTCTACAGGGCTTATGCGCACAATCGCACGGGTCTGGATACACCATACCTGTCTGAAGAGTATTTTTTTGTCGTTGAAGGAGTTGGAGATTCCCAAAGATTTTCAGTTCGCGATGGCCATGTGCCTCTATGAAAAGGACGTCGTGGATCCCCGGACTTTCTTGGATATTTCTTCCAGCTACAGCAACGGACGTCTGATCTGGAATGCTCCAGAGGGGCGCTGGTTGGTGACAGGGTATTATCTGTGTCCAGCCCAAGGACTGGATGGAGGCCTGGTGGATCTGCTAAATCCTGCGGCGATCAGGAAATTCCTGGACCTGGTTTAGGAAGAGTATTACCGCCGTTTCGGGTCTTATTTCGGAAACGTTCTGGATAGTACCCATGCGGATGAATCGCCGCGACGCAGTGCAGCGACCACCCTAAAGGCCGCATTCTCGTGAGCACGAAATCCTTGCCAGCCGTGAGAGAGGAAGTCAAACATGCAATTCAAGACCTCAGTGTTGTTGGTTCTCATTATTCTGAGTCCACTCAACCTCGTTCCAACTCGAGGAGAGGATTCCAAGGCCCTTTCGAAGGCATCATTGACACTCCCGCCGGAAGATCTCCAGTGGTGGCGAGAAGCCAGGTTTGGCATGTTCGTCCATTGGGGCGTATATGCCATCCCGGGACGCGGTGAATGGGTGATGTGGAACGAACGAATTCCATTCCGGGAATATTCAAAGCTGGCTGACCGGTTCAATCCACGGAAATTCGATGCCTCGCGTTGGGCAGCCATCGCCAAGTCAGCCGGCATGAAGTACATGGTGGTGACGACAAAGCACCACGACGGATTCTGTCTCTTTGACAGTGAGGTGAGCAATTTCACTAGCACCAAGACCGCGGCGCGGCGCGACTTCATTGCGGAGTATGTGAAGGCCGCCAGGCAGGCGGGTCTTGGGGTAGGATTTTACTATTCACCTCTCGATTGGCGATTCCCTGGCTTCTTTTTCCCGGATCTCTACCGTGAGAACGCCGAAGCCATGAAACAGCAGACTTACGATCAAATCCGCGAGTTGATGAGCCGTTACGGCAAAATTGACATTCTCTGGTATGACGGCGGCGAAGACGATTGGCTGGGATTTGGGGGCATCGAATACCGAGACGGGAAGTGGCAGTCCCGCGACACCAAGTGGCCACAGGAGAAACGTTATTCCGGCAAGCCGCTCTGGGAGCCGGAAAAGCTGAACGGTATGGTCAGGCAACTTCAACCTAAAATCATCATCAATGACCGCAGCGGCTGGAAGGGTGATTTCAGTACGCCGGAGATGAAAGTGGGAGAGATGAACCGGGAACGCCCCTGGGAAACTTGTTACACCCTGGCCGGCTCCTGGGGTTGGACTCCAGGGAACCCGCCCTTATCTCTCCGGGAATCCATTCATTTGCTTTCCAAGGTGGTTTGCCGCGATGGGAACCTGCTTCTCAACGTGGGCCCTGATCCGGAAGGTGAGATCGAGGCAGGACAGGTGGAGCGACTCCAGGAGATCGGCCAGTGGCTAGATAAATACGGGGAATGCATCTACAAGACGAGAGGAGGGCCATTCCAACCCACTGCCTCTTTCGGAAGTACCTACCATCAGGAAAAAGTCTATCTGCATATCCTGGATTGGCCGGAAAACACCCTTGTCCTTCCAGGAATCCCTCATAAGATCATTTCCAGTACGAACCTGACTGGAAAGGAAGCCCAGGTCTCACAAACAGGTGGATCGATCAAAGTGACTGTTTCAGTACAAGACCGCCAATCCATGATCACAATTGTCAAACTGGTCCTGGATGCCCCAGTCGATGTATATCCTTCGAAGTGAGGCTGTGCTGAATGCGCAAAACATTCCAGCCCAGGGCGGCGGTGCCGAGCTCCGTCGGGCTTCCTGGGATCGCCGACGCCCACGTCGGTACTCTTGCCGAGCTGGGGCTCGGCGGTCCCAGTCCCCTGCCGCTTTTCAAAAATGAACTGTTACCGCTGTTCTGACAGGTTCCAAACCACAAGGTAGCCCGCTGGCACGGATCAACCTGGGCTGGAATATAATGTACTCTCATGCCGCTGCATTGGGATGAGACTTCATAAGGAATAATTCGCCGGTCACCCCGGCGGGATTGGAATAAAGAATGAAAACGAGATTGTTGATTGCTTGGCTCACAGTCTTGTGTCTTGTAAGTTGCTCCCGCCACAAAGACAGTTCACCAGGACCCAAGGACGCAAAGCCTGTACTGAAAATCAGTGTCCTTCAATCCGGCAAGATCTTTCTGGATGGAAAAGAGAGTTCTATGGCCCAGGTGGAGGAGAATCTGGACCAACTCAAAAAGAAAGCTGGAGAAGTCTGGTATTTTCGGGAGGCAGGACAGCAAGCAGCCCCACCGATTGCAATGCAAGTTGTCAGAATGGTAGTTGCCAAACGGATTCCGATTACTCTATCGAGCAAATCTGACTTTTCCGACTACATCGGCGAAGACGGGCAACCCCATTCACGGAAATGAGTTCTCCTGACCCCTGGCTGTATTCGGTTGAAAGTACCAGATGTAAGCCTTCCAAATACCGATCCTTCCAAGCCCAATTCTATCTGGAGAGAGAACCACAGAGACACAAAGGGCACAGAGAAGGACTCCCGGACTATCTCAACCTCAACCCCTGGAAAAGAGAATTCATAAAATTACCCAAAATCCAAAGGTCACTAACTTCCTGGGACTTTCGACTTTGTGTTCTTTGTGTCTCTGTGGTGAATCCTTTCGTCATTCCAATGCTGAAATGTGCCGCGCTAGAACCGCTCGCCATTCGTCCAAACTGCGGCCATTGATGCTACGGCGGGGACGAATGGGTTCCGAATAGTCCTTTTGGGAAGCGAAAGGCATCGTACTTCCCAACAGGGCTTTCAATTCGGCTTGAGCGGCTTCGAGTGCTTGACTCTTTTTGCCCGACTGTTTCGCAGCTTCAATTCTGGCTTTGAGCGTGGCAACATAACGGTAATCGTCGATCCCAGCCGTGAGCCTTTCGAAAGTGGGTGTTTCGATCGGGCCGTCCGGTCCCGGCAGCGTGACACCCGAACGATTGCAGGGGTGGAACCGCTGGAACGGCAACAGGTCCCATTGGAAATGCCACTGCCAGAAGCCAGTGGAAGGAGAGGCGGCTACCTCGAATCCGAAGTCGTACCGGTCCATAACAACCCCATTGAAGTACCACAAGGTGGGCTTTCCCTGCTTCCGGGCTGTCTTGATGATTCCCGAAGACTGGTCCCAGGGGTGGGTGGCGATCACGTCGTAGTATTCAAGCAAAGGCAAATAGTTCTGGCCGTCTTCAATATCCCGCATGGGATCGATGAAGGTCCTGGCGCCGGGGATGCCTTCCCGAACGAGCTGGGCGTAATGAATCGAGTCTTGCAGGTTACGGTTCCACTGGTTTGTGTTGCGCTCACGAGGTTCGTCTG
>DATKMG010000397.1:0-14196 GCA_035541995.1 Terriglobia bacterium | reverse complement strand
TCTGAACCTTATTAGCCGGACTCGCAATAACGGCTAGTTTCTTCGGGAATAGGAAATTCCGCGCATATCCATCACTAACCCGAACCACATCGCCCTTCGCTCCCAGCTTCTCTACTCTTTCTTTCAGGATGACTTCCATGTCGATACCCCTTTCCTTCCGACGAGAGTGTCTTTCAACCGAGCTAGTCTGCCACAAAAGGCAGAAGGGCGATGTTTCTTGCGATTTTGATCGCCTCCATGAGCTTGCGTTGATGCGGCGCGCAAACCCCGGATATTCTGCGAGGGAGAATCTTCCCTCTTTCCGGAACAAACTGCGATAGTAATCTTGATTCTTTGTAGTCAATGTGATCAATCTTCTCGACACAAAACTTACAGACCTTCTTGCGTCGCATGTACTGTTTCCGCGGCCCTGATGACGGGCCTGACGGCCTTCGCGGGCCTTGCGTGCCATTCATGGTTTCTCTCCTAATCGAATTATGCAAATGATGGTGACCACTCTGGCGGTCACTCCTTTTGGACTTCGCCGCTCACCCTGCTTCCTTCCGCACCTCTCCACTTGAGGAGTGAGCGCCAGGAAGGGAGTGCATTGATCACTGATCACAATGCACTCAGATCAAATATAGAGGCGTTTCCCCGCTCAGATGGCCGGCGCAGTTGCTTCGGGTTGAGTACCAGGAGACCGCTTCCGTGCCTTCTTCAGACGCGCTGCCTTTGCTTTCTCCACTCTTTTCAAAACCTCGTCGACCCGCACCGTGACGAACCGAATCACAGAGTCGGTCACCTTCAGCCTGCGTTCCAACTCTTTGATCATTTCGCCCGTCCCTCTAATGTTGAGAAGGATGTAAAACCCTTCTTCAAATCGCGCGATCCGATAAGCTAGTTTTCGCTTGCCCAGCCGGTCGGCACTCAAGACCTCGCCGCCGGCCGAACTGACGGCCCCTTCCATCTGGGCGACGAGCTTGTCAATCTCTTCGTCAGTCACAGTGGGAACGACAATAAACATCAACTCATAACTTCGCATGATTTCTCAGCTCCTCGCTTTGGTCTTGCCCTTAAAAGAGGCTTGATACTTCAGTTGAACTGGTTCATGGCAGCCTGCAGACCGCGAACGCAAACGGTTTTGACCGCATCCTTTCCTCGAACGACCATTTCGTCCGCCAGACTTTTCAGCCTCTTGGGGATGGGCCGCAATACGTACTCGGCGGCATCCTCCATCTCCCCTTCCTGGCCTATTCCTAATCGAATCCGAATGAACTCTTGACTGCTTAAGCTGGCAATGACCGACGCCAAGCCCCTGTGGCCTCCAGCACTACCACGCCCACGGATCCTGATCTTCCCAAAAGGGAGAGCCAAGTCATCCAAGACGACGATTAGATCCCCCGTTGCCAGCTCATAGTGGTTCATCAAGAGAGCGGCCGATTGACCACTCAGGTTCATGAAGGTCTGGGGCTTGGCGAGCAGTAATTCGATTCCATCGATCCTGGAGTGGGCCACCAAAGCCTGAAACTCGCCCTTGTGCCATCGTACCCCCTCTTCTGCAGCAAGCCGGTCCACCACCTGAAACCCGAGATTATGGGAGGTATTCTTATAGCTTTCTCCCGGGTTTCCAAGGCCAAGCACTAGTTTTCGAGAAAACATGGTCAACAATACTCTGCGGAACCCGGGGGATATTCTACTTCCTATCCTTCTTCTCCTTCTCCCTCTCCTTCTCTTTCTCTTCAGGTTTGGCTTCGGCAGCTTCTCCTTCCTCTGCGACCTTCCCTTTCTTGATAACCTCAGGTTCAGCAACTGTAGGTTCCGCTGTGGGTTCAGCCACCTTCTCGGCCTTCGGTGAAATGACGTGAGCCACCACCAATCCCGCGTCTGAGAGGATTTTGAATTGGGGGTTCACCGGGAGGTCTGACACCCGCAGGTTCGCCCCCAGTTCCAGTTCGGACACGTCGATGGTGATGTTTTCAGGAATATTCATCGGCAGACACTCAACTTCGACTTCTCGCAAGACAAATTCGAAGATCCCGCCCTGGACCTTGACTCCCTTAGCCTCACCGACAGCCAGAATGGGGACCTCCACCAGCAGTGTTTTGTCCATGGCAATTCTCACCAGGTCGGCGTGGAGCAAGGATCCTTTAGCGGGATCGCTCATCCAGTCCTTGACCATGACTTGAGTCGTCCCATGGTCCAGAATCTCCAAAGCAAAAATCGTGTTGTGGCCTGCACCCGAATGGAGAATGGCGGCAAGTTCTTTGGGGTTCACCTTTAAGGATAGGGTTTCCTGACGATTTCCGTACAACACCACAGGCAATTGGCCGCCCCGTCGGATTCGCCGGGCCGCATTCTTGCCAAATTCATTCCGTATCTCGGCACTGACCTTAAATTGATGCATTGGCTACCTCCTCATTACTTTCAGTGTGAGGTCCGCCCTAGTCGCCTCTCACCTATCATCATGTTATCTGCTAAATGAACAACGAACTGACCGAACTCTCCTCGTGTATGGATCGGATGGCCTTGCCCAGCAGTTCCGCCACACTGAGGACTTTGATTCGGTCCAATCTTGCCGCTTCTTCCGATAAGGCTATGGAATTAGTGACAACCAGTTGGGTCAAACCCGAATCCCGAATACGCTCCACCGCAGGACCCGACAGAACTGGGTGTGTGCAGGAGGCATAGACGGCTCTGGCTCCCTTCTTCAACAAGGCACCCACCGACTTCACCAAGGTTCCGGCCGTATCTACAATGTCATCTACAATCAGACAGCTCCGCCCTTTCACCTCACCGATGATGTGGACCACTTCGGCCACATTGGCTTCTTTCCGCCTTTTGTCGATAATGGCAAGATTAGCATGCAGCTTCTTGGCATAGGCTCTGGCCCTTTCGGTTCCGCCTGCATCGGGTGAGATTACCGTAAGATCCGGGAGGCCGTGTTTCTGGAAGTAGTCGATGATGACGGGGGCCGCAAAAAGGTGATCTACGGGAATGTCAAAAAAGCCCTGGATCTGCGGCACATGCAAATCCATGGTCAAAGCCCGACTCGCACCGGCAGTCGACAACACATCGGCCACCAACTTGGCGGAGATTGGGACTCGAGGTTTGTCCTTTCGGTCCTGGCGCGCATATCCATAATAAGGCAGCACGGCCGTAATCCTCCGGGCTGATGACCGTTTGAATGCATCAATCATGAGCAGGAGCTCAACCAGATTAGAATCTACCGGTGTACAGGTCGGCTGAATCACGAAAACATCCTGTCCTCTCACATTCTCAAGAATCTGGACATAGATTTCTCCATCACTAAACCGAGTAATGGAAGCATTCCCGAGAGGAATACCCAATGATCGGCAAATCTGTTCAGCCAACGCCCGGTTTGCCGTTCCAGAGAAAACCTTCAAGTCGTCGGGCAAGGCACACTCTCCAATCACTTGAAATTGGGACCCGTCGCTACTCGTTTCACGGCCTTCTTCTGGGGTACTGGGGAAGATTGAAGGGACAGACTCTGGCTGGGGCGGGAGGATTCGAACCTCCGAATGCAGGTTCCAAAGACCTGTGTCTTACCACTTGACGACGCCCCATTGTTTCAATGCAGAGATTCCACCAGGCAAGGCCAATACTGGTCCCGGCCCAAGGTTTGCGTTCGGATCACTCGAGCCCTCTCCGCCGAGAAGAACTGCTGGGCGCGCTTTATTGCCTCCTCTGAATCGAAAAAGCCAAACAAGGCAGCACCACTGCCCGTCAGACCAGAAACACCCGCACCTGACCGGATCAAATCTTTTTTCAGTTCCCGCAGTTCCTCCCGATCTTCCAGAACAGTCTTTTCAAAGTCATTTTCCGGAAGCCGCCCGTCTTCCAGGCTCTCCTGGTAGTCAGAACAGAAAACAGCAATATTACTGGCATTCATCCTTCTTGTCAATGCCAAACTAGCTCTGGAATAGGCATTTATCGTACTAACGGGGAACGGCGGAATCAGCACCAGCACGTGCTTTTCGACTCTTTCCTGGAGAGGATACACTTCCGAACCGCGCCCCAGCCCAAGAGCAGTCCCTCCTATAAAAAAAAACGGGACATCTGACCCAAGGCGACCCCCAATTTCGAAGCGCTGATCGCGACTGAGTCTCTTTTCGAATAACCGCTCAAGACCGAGCACAGTGATCGCCGCGTTGCTGCTTCCGCCGCCCAACCCTGATCCAATCGGAATCCTCTTTTCCAGGTGAACATGAATCCCAAACGGTTCCCCCTGCATTTCAGAAAAAGCTTCGGCCGCTTTTCTTACCAGATTGTTTGGAGTGTTCAACTCGGGTTCAAGGCAGTCGAAAGAGATTCCCGGAGTCGTCTTTCGAGTGATTTCGATGCGATCATGCAGGGTTATCGTCTGGAATACAGTGCGAATTTCATGAAAGCCATCCGTCCTCTTCCCCAGAATATGCAGGCCCAAGTTGAGTTTGGCGAAACTGCGAAGACAGATAGTTTGATAGGCCATCTTGGGAAACCTCAAACAAGTCTGGCATAAAAAAAGCCCAACCCGCAAGGTTGAGCTGTTGATCTAATACCGGGATGGAAGGCGCTATTTCTTTTGCAGTGAGGCTAACTTCACCTTGAGATCATCGAGCTTCTTCTGAACCTTATGCATCTCCTCATCATCCTGATGATTGGCAATGGAAGACTCCCAAGCCTTTTGAGCTTCATCATATTGGCTATTCTGGTAGTACAGATCTCCAAGATGATCATGGATCGTTGGGTCCCGCCGAACCCGCTCCTGGGCCTTCTTGAGGTACTTTTCGGCTTCACTGAGTTGATTGAGCTTGAAATAAGCCCATCCCAGACTGTCCAGATAAGCGCCATTGTTTGGATCCAAATCAACGGCTCTCTTAATCAGATCAAGCGATTGCTCTAGCCGGACACCGCGATCCGCCAGCATATATCCCCAATAGTTCAAGGTCGGGGCATGCTTCGGGTTCAACGCCAGCACTTTTTTGAAAGTCTCCTCCGCTTTGTCGTATTCCTTTTGACGTTCGTAAAGAGATCCCAGCGTGAAATAAAACGACTCCTTACTTTTGAAGTCTTTTTCGGCCTTGAAGGCTACCTTTTCGGCCTCCTCGAACTTCTTGTCGCGCTGATAAATTTGGATCAACGCATAATAGATCTTGAAATCCTCGTCGTTGTTCTTGAGCAGACCCTCGAGGTCCTTAATTGCCTGATCCGATTTGCCGGACTCGGCCAGGAGGTCGTCGTAGAGGACTCTCATGTCTGCATCGCCAGAGTGCTCATTCAGAGAGGCTTCGGCAGTTGCTAGTGCCTTGTCCATCTGCCGACTCGTTCGATAAGTGTCAATGATGTAACCATCTGCTTTTAGCTCGTTGTCAGGGCTCAATGTCCTCAACTCGTTGAAGTAATTGATTGCCTCCGTGTAACTCCCCAACTGTTGCGCGACGTAGCCGGCGTGAGTGAGAAAGACAGCTCGATTCTGCGCTTCCGAAGCCGAGTAATTATGATCTTGTTTTGCCGAAAGCTTCAGCAGGTGCTGAAATCGCTCCTGGGCTTTCTCAAACTTCCCCAGCTCCTCGTAGAGCGTAGCAATATAAAATGGAACCTCGAGGCTGTTGACCAATATGCTGTTGGCCTTGTTGAAGTTCTCCAGGGCTTTATCGAAATCGAGGCGTTTACGGTAAATCTGTCCCAATCGGAGATAGGCTATGCCCTCGTCAGGATCCGCCTCCAGGATTTTCAGATATTCCTTTTCCGCAGACTGGTCCTCACCGTCTTCCAGCAAGGCCTGCGCCAGCCCACGGCGCAAATCCAAGCTGTCTTCGTCGGCATTCAGGGCCTTACGATAGGTCTCAATGGCATTTTTGTAGTCTTTGCTCTGCTCGTAAGTATAAGCCAGCTCCTCCAGAATTCGTGGAGAATCCGGATTTACCTCCAAAGCCTTCTTAAAGACGTTAATGGCTTCTTTGTAATTCCCCTGGTCTGAGTAAATCTGAGCCAGACTCCCTAAAGCAGCCTCGGAGGAGGGGACCATTCCCAGATATTTATTGAGAGTGCTAATTGCCTTGTCAGTCTGCCCGTCATATCGGTATAAGCTACTCAAAGTCAGAAGAGGACTAGGATCCGAAGGATCGAGACGCAGGACTGTCTCATATTCCTGAATGGCCCTCTTGAGGCTTTCGCTGGAAGCAGGACCCTTATTGAGATCCTCATTGGTGATCATTGAATAATGGATCTGGCCGAGAATTTTATGAGCTTCCAAGTTGTTGGCGTCCAAACGAATGCCGTTTTCGGCTTCCTGAACAGCATCTCGAATTCGGCGATGCCGCAAATAGGCATAGGCCAGCTCTACTCGCAGCGAGGCGGATTGGGGATCAGCCTGAACGGCCTTCTTAAACTCCTCAAGTGCCTGAACAAATTTGCCATCCTCTTCCAGGTCGCGCGCCAGGCTGAAGTGAAAGTAGGCCTCTGACCGGCCTCTCTCGCCAGACAGATCTGCCTGTTGAGACTTCGATTTCTCTCCCGTTTGTTTTGATTTGATGGCCAACAACGGGTTCCCGAACGCTATACCGTGTCCGACCAAGATCAAAATGACCGGCCACTTCCAGGTGCGATGCAGGCGATTTAGACTCTTGTGATCTATCATTTTTGTCCTTGAAATCTGCCTCCAATTATTCGAATTATCCCACGGGCACAACGTTCCGTCAATTAATGCTTAAAATGGCGCGTTCCGGTAAAGACCATCGAGAGCCCGTGTTCATTGGCCGCTTGAATGACCTCTCCATCTCGAAGAGATCCTCCCGGCTGAATGACAGCACACACACCCGCTTCTGCCGCTACATCGATTCCATCCCGGAACGGGAAAAACGCATCCGAAGCCATTACACATCCTTGGATAGGCAGAAGCGCTTTGGAGATGCCAATCTTGGCAGAATCCACGCGGCTCATTTGTCCTGCTCCAATTCCGGCTGTCTGCATCGCTTTGGCATAAACTATGGCGTTTGACTTGATATGCTTGACCACCTGCCAGGCGAACTTAAGCCCTTCCCATTCATCCGGAGTGGGACTCCTTAACGTAACCACCTTCCACTCTTCTTCACTTATGGGAATCCGGTCAACTTCCTGCAAGAGCAGTCCACCCTCGACCCGCTTATAATCAAAGGGGTGAAAATGAGTCGGAGTGTTGTTAATCTCCAGGAGCCGCAGATTCTTCTTGGGGGCCAGCAGTTGCAGAGCCTCGGAGCTGTAAGCCGGCGCTATAATGGCCTCCACAAAGGTTAACGCGATTTCTTGCGCTGTTTCTTTTTCCACTGGCCGGTTGAAGCCTAGCACTGATCCAAAAGCCGAAAGTGGGTCACAGGCGCGAGCTTTTACATAGGCATCCGATTGGGAAACCACCGAGAGGGCCACTCCGCAAGGGTTGGTGTGCTTAATAATCACGGCACAAGTAGTCTCGAATTCCCGAGACAACTGATAAGCTGCGTTTAAATCGATGATATTGTTGAAAGAGAGTTCCTTACCTTGTAGTTGGCGAGCATCCGGCAGCACTGCGTCATAAGGGGAGTTTTCTCGATAGAAGGCAGCACGCTGATGGGGGTTCTCTCCGTAGCGAAGATCCACAATCTTATCGAGGGATAAGAACAGAGTCTTAGGAAACATCCCCCCAACTGCTTCAATCGTTCCATGGCTTTCACTTAAACGAGACAAGTGCTCCGCTATGGAAGCATCGTAGCTCGCCGTGTGCTGAAAGGCTTTCTGGGCGAGTTTGAACCGCGATTCCAAGGAAAGGCTTCCACCAGTCGACTTCAATTCCTGAAGAGCCCACACGTAGTCCTCCGGATCCACGAGGACCGCTACATCCCGGAAATTCTTAGCCGCTGAACGCACCATGGACGGGCCACCAATGTCGATATTTTCGATGACTTCATCAAAAGACACTCCCGGTTTGCGGGTAGTTTCCTCGAAGGGATAGAGATTCACCACCACCAGGTCGATCGGGCAGATTCCGTTTTGGCTCATTTGCCGTACATGTTCCGGATTGTCGCGGATTCCCAATAATCCCCCGTGGACTTTGGGATGCAGCGTCTTCACCCGGCCATTGAGAATTTCCGGAAAACCCGTGTAATCTGAGATCTCTTGAGCCTTAAATCCGTGGTCTTTGAGGAATTTTGCTGTACCACCAGTAGAGATCAGTTCCACATTCAGGGACCTTAGCCCCTCGGCGAATCCTGTCAATCCTTCCTTCTTAGAAACACTGATCAGTGCTTTTTTCACAACATTCACTTTCGATCGCTCCGGTCAATCAAAGTGCGAGACAAAACTGCCTGGTCGAGGCATTCGACCTCCGTGTTCGCACACCTTGTTTGGATAGATGGCCACGATCCCGTCCAGCTTGCTCAAAGACTGAAGCTCACACCAGACTACTCTTTGATCTCCCATCCCGTTAATCCAGTTCAGGCCTCCCAGTCATATCTCCGTTGGCTTCTATCCACGCCGAAAGCCAGAGTTTGGCAATATCGTTGATACTATGCGAATAAACCAAGGAGGAAATCCCAAATACGGCAGAGCGGAAATCGTAAGCTTCCAGGGAAGAGATAGCCAGGCCTTCCGGGTAAGCCTCTTGAAGCCGTTTTGAAAGCAGTGCTCTTCTGTGCGATATGCTGCGAAGGAAGTCCTCAATGGTGTCAATTCCTTTCCCCGGGTCATCATAAACAACCAAAGGAAAACTTGGACTATTTTTATTAATGTATCGAAGCACGAAATCGAGTTGCGTGGACAAAGGACTATCTCCCTCGGGCATGTTGAGGTAGATGATCAAACGCGCTGCAGCGCCCATTTCCCTGGCCAATTCCCTAAACCTGGGTTTTGACCGAAGTAGACCATTGATCGTCATGGCTCTCTGACGCAGGTCAACTTCCAATTGGCTAGCCCCCGGAGCGCTGCAGGACGAGTCCAGGGGTTGGGCCCTTAGCCCTAATTCCAGTTCCTGCCTGTGCTTGTCCAGCATCCTTTTTAGCGACTCGGGCATGAACCAGGCGGCTCGATGGAGAATCAACAATTCAGCACTTTTTGCATCTGAACTCTCACTCTCCAGTGAGGCTCCAGAAATCTGCAGCACCATGAACGAGAAAATAGAGGAGAAAATGAGAATGGAAAACAGTAACGTGGGAACTTTGATCGCGAGAGATTCCCTCGAAGAGCCGCTGCGAAACAGACGTCTTAAGGTCAAACCTTCCCCTTTGCTGTCAATTTAACCTTACCGGATTCGATGGACACGGTGTAACACACCGTGTTTGTATTGAACTGCTCCTTGAGCTTGGAGGTCTTCTCCAGGATGAACTTCTTGAAGGCTTGGAATTGGACCGTGTCCGTTCTTTCCCCGCATTCGCGCTTTGCCTCCACAAGGCTCTTGAAGAGGTTCTCCAACTTGTCGGATTCTTTTTCCGGGTCGCTACACACCAACTGGCAGACTAGCCGGTCATCGGAAGAACCCGTCTGAGTCGATTCCTCAGTTTCAGTCTCCAGGGAGGGGAAGTTGGGATACACTGGCTTCCCTTCCTCCCGATTCCTGGTCATCCTCCGCCAAAGCTCGGAGTAAGAATGAAATTTACCGACCAGCGTGTTGTAGCGAAACCTCTGGGCGAAAGTCAAATTGGAGTGTTCGCTGTACTTCTTAATAAGGTTTTCCACTCTCCAACGCAAGTCGAAAGGCATCCGGGAATTGCCCCCATTGAAGAAGATCTCATACTCAATCTTCAGGCGGCGAATTCCATCTTCGAGCATTGTGAGTTCTTGTTCGACATCCATGCCTGATCCTCGATCCCCAACGGGTTAACGGTCTCCACGGTACCCTGTTCGAGCAGTCTACTTACGCTCCAGTTTGGCGTCAACCGAAAAGTCGGTAACTCATTTCCTCTTCTCCAGAATTCGCTCCATTTCCTCAATGACCCGATCCATCTTCCTCATAGTCAAATCGAAGGGTTTAGCCGTTGTCATGTCGACACCAGCGTCTTTCAGCAGCTGGATTGGATAATCACTGCCTCCGGCGGAAAGGAACTTCAAATAACGCTTTGTGGCTTGGTGATCGCCGCCTAATACTTGTTCAGAAAGTGCAGTGGATGCAGTAAAGGACGTGGCATATTGGTAAACGTAGAAGTTGTAATAGAAATGGGGGACAACGCTCCATTCGGATTTGACTTCGCTATCGACGACGCAGAAACCCCTCTCGTGACCATAGTACTTCTTGGTTATTTCCTCATAGAGCAGATCTAGTGCATCTCCTGTCAGGGCCTCTCCCTTTTCTGCTTTCTCATGAATCCGCATCTCGAATTCTGCAAACTGGGTTTGCCGGAACACGGTACCCTTGATGCCCTCCAGGTAGTTACCCAATAGCGAAAGCCGCACATTGTCGTCCTGGATGGTCTTCAGCATGTGATCGATCAGCAGAGCTTCATTGAAGGTGGAAGCCACTTCGGCCACAAAAATCGGGTAGCGCGCTGTCGGATAGGGTTGAGCCCGGTTGGAGAGATAGCTTTGCATCGTATGGCCAAGCTCGTGCGCCAGGGTACTCATGTCAGAATACATTCCGTTGAAGTTCAGCAGCATGTAAGGATGCACGTCATAGGCCGAACCGTTGGAATAGGCGCCAGACCGCTTCCCCGTGCTGGGGTAGAAATCAACCCAGCGCTCATTAAAGGCCTTACGCGTCACATCCTGGTATTCCCTCCCCAAGGGCTCGAGGGCTGCCAGGACATGTTTCTCGGCCTCTTCGACGGTGTACTTCAATTCCACGTCGTGAACTAACGGCGCGTACAAATCGTAGTAATGAAGCTGGTCCACGCCAACCATGCGCTTTCGCAGCCTCAGGTAGCGATGGAAGGTGGGGAGGTTCCGGTTCACATTATCGACCAGGCTCTGGTAGACCTGTACTGGAATGTTGGCCTCATCCAGGGCACTTTCGAGGCAGTTTGCATACCTCCGAGCCCTTGCATAGAAAAGGTCTCGTTTCACATTTGCATCCAGCAACGTGCCGAAGGTGCGTCGGAATTCGGCCGCCCGGCCAAAGTAGGCACTGAACACTTTTGCCCGGTCTTCTCGATGGGCTGCGGTCCGGTGCAGATTGAATGCTGCCGAGTCAAGTTTCACAGTCTTTCCATCGCTCAGGGCCACCTCTGAAAATGGGAAGTCGGCATTGGAGAAAATGCCGAAAACATCATAAGGACCGCTGGACATCAAGCCGGAGTCGGCAATAATCTTCTCTTCCCCTTCAGTACCCGTGTGGGCTTGACGCCGGAGGACATCATCCAAATAGTGCCTGTAAATCTCCAATTTCTTCTCCTTGGCAAACAGGCCCTCGATGGCGGTCCGTCCGATCTGCTGGATTTCCGGCTCGATGTAAGCTGCCTTGGCACTGTATGCGGGACCAAGGGAACTAATTTCCTGCTTCATGCCCAGGTGAGTTGAGTCCCGAGTGTCAAGATCGGAACTCATGCTGGCATAGCTGGAAAGACGGGCAAGTTCCTTGCCAATCCGGCTGTCGAAGTCCAGACAAGCCAGTAACTGCGCCGACGACTGGCTGAGCTTCCCGCGGAATTGGTCTATTTCGGGAAATTCAGAAACAAGCTGCTCCTTTGCCCTCTTCCAGGCTTCGTCAGACGGATACAATTCGCTAAGATCCCATTTGTAAGAGTCGGGGATCTTGCTCCTGTCGCGTTGCTGGCTGTAGGCGGCAAGTCCGCCCGCCAGCAATACACCCACCAGGGCGGGAACTATGTCTCCGGAATGGTTCATGTCGTTTCAGATCCTTAGGTCTTCGAAATAATTGTAGAAACTACCCAAAGAGATCGACAAAATGCAATAGAAATATGGGCATTAATTTGACTCCGCCGATCGGGGTGTGTTGAAATGCCTCCAATGACAAAAGGTCCTTCGGTCAATCCCTTGCGTCGAATTCCCTCAATGGATCGGCTTCTGGCACATCCCGAGGCCCTGTCACTGGCATCTCGGGCCAGCCGGCCCTTCATTTCCGGTCTTCTCGAAAAAGTCTTGGACGACCTTAGACGTGATTTCATGGCCCCTTCCCGTCAGGAGTTCTCTGAAGAAGAGGTCACTGAACTTGTCCTACAACGATTGAAGATTGCATATTCGAAAGGACTCGAACCTTCTCTTCGGCGTGTCATTAATGCGACTGGCGTCGTGCTTCACACCAACCTGGGAAGGGCTCCACTGAGCTCCGCGGCTCTGAAGCGAGTTGTCGAGGTAGCCCGGAATTATTCAAACCTGGAGTATGTCCTGGAGGAAGGGACTCGAGGAAGGCGGGATCAACATATTTCCGGTCTTCTGAACCAGCTACTGGGCTGTGAGCAATCGATTGTCGTCAACAACAATGCAGCGGCTCTATTCTTGATTCTCAACACACTGGCGGGGAGCGGCGAAGTGCTCATCTCACGGGGTGAATTGATCGAGATTGGCGATTCGTTCAGGATCCCGGAAATACTTGAGAAAAGCGGTGCTGTTCTTCGAGAAGTTGGGACTACCAACCGCACTCATCTGGAGGACTACCGGAGGGCTTTTAATGAACGCGCTCGACTCGTGCTCCGTGTACATCCCAGCAACTTTCGAGTCGTGGGCTTTGCCTCCCGGCCGAATCTTGATGAACTCTTGAAGCTGTGCCGGGAGCTGTCTATTCCCTTGGTCGAGGACTTGGGCAGTGGCTGCATGGCAGACTTAGCCCCTTTCGGAATTGCGGATGAACCCACGGTTCGGCGAAGCCTTGAAATAGGCGTGCCAATTGTCTGCTTTAGCGGGGACAAATTACTCGGCGGCCCTCAGGCGGGTATTGTCGCAGGACAAGCGGAATGGGTCGGCAAGATGCGAAGCAATCCTCTGTATCGGGCGCTGCGAGTCGATAAATTGACTCTCGCAGCATTAGAAGGAACGCTGCTTTCCTATCTTGTTCGGCCTGAGACGCCGGAGGTCCCGGCATTCCGGATGATTCAGCTTACTTCCGAAAGCATCCACAGACGCTCTGAAGCCATTCTGGCGCAACTCACCAATTCACATCCGGGATTGGACACCTGTCTCGTCGATGGCCACTCCATGATCGGCGGAGGATCAACGCCCGAGCACGGACTTCCGACCTGTCTGATTTCCCTTCGATCCTCTTCCAAGTCTGCTTCGGAGATCGAACGCAAACTTAGAAATTTCAATCCGCCGATTTTGACCCGCATTGAAAAGGATTGCGTCTTAATCGACCTCCGTACTGTGTTCCCCGAGGAAGAGCCCATCCTTGTCAAAGCCCTGCTTAATCTTTAAGTCACTTGAACTGAAGCAGCTCAGGGTCAGGCATGCGAAAATGGCGCCCCGAACACACTCTCTCGCCTCACCGTACTCGCTCCAGGTACTCTCCTTCTTCCGTTCCAATTCGGATCTTCTCTCCAGCCTCAACGAACGGAGGCACCTGAACAATCAATCCTGTCTCCATCTTGGCTGGTTTGTTCACGTTCGACGCCGTTGCGCTCTTGAGTCCCGGTTCAGTCTCCACCACAACCAAGTCCACGGTGGGGGGAAGTTCTATACCGATGGGAGTGTTCTCATGGAATACGACCTTGATCTTGATATTGGGAGTCAAATAGGACACGCTCTCCCCCAAAAGATCTTCATTCAGATGGATTTGCTCGTAGGTTTCTGTATTCATGAAATAATGATCATGGCTGTCTCTATAGAGGTACTCCATCTCGTGTTCATCCAGAGAAACCTTGTCGACCATATCAACGGACCTGTAACGGTGATCGATCATCGCTCCGCTTTTCAAATTGCGGAGTTTAGCCTGAACAAAACCGCGTAAGTTGCCAGGAGTCTTATGCGTCGCTGAGAAGACAGTGAAGAGCTCCCCGTCTTTCTTGATGACCATCCCTCTTCTCAATTGAGTCGCGGAAATCATTGAATTGCCTCCGAGAAATTGATAACCCCTTAAACCCCTGACCGGGTACCGTGGCGATCGTTCATCGCTTGGAGTACCTTATCCGCATTATTTGGTTCATTCCCTACCGGCAACCAAAGCGGTGCGGGTGCCGGGATCCAGACTGCCAGTTTTGGATTCAGCCGGCCTCAATGACAATTATGGTGCGCACTGCTTTCGGCCATGAATTTCTCGACCTCATCCGGGCGGCGGGGAAGATCTCGTGAGAGCAACTCATATCCCGACTCCGTCACCAGGACATC
>DATKMG010000396.1:0-4015 GCA_035541995.1 Terriglobia bacterium | reverse complement strand
AACCTTCGGGGAATTCCTCGTCAGGCGCTCCATCGAAGACAACTTTAAGCTTGATTCTCTGCAGGGCGATAAAGCGTACGATATCATGAATAAGGCGTCTCCGTGCCCCTGCCTTATCCTGGTGCCACCCCACGGTCTGCGCCATTACATTGTTTCCATCCACTATGTATGGCATGCGCCTCTCTTTCGGGCATCCTCAGGCAAAGTGGCTTTACAGAAATTGCCAAAAGGTTTGCCCGATTTGCGGTGGCATTATATCAATTCGCATTCAAATCCCCCGTTCCCCCTTTAATAAAGTGAATGCTCTTTTTGCCAGTCCTCGACCACCTGTGCGGTCGTGAGTTCAAAGTTTTGCCCGCCCAGTTTGCTCGAGACCCCGGCGGACCGTAATGTGTCGTGCACATTGCTATGAGCCTCCGATATAGTGAATATGATCCCCTTGGAGGCGAACTCTTTTCGTAGAGCCGACAGCATGTCCGTGGCGGCCAGATCAACCCACGGGGTTACCGCCAAAGAACAGACGACTAGCTTGAGCGAAGGTCCGCGCTTATCGGCAAGCTCAATGATCTCTCCCTGGACTTCTTCCATATTGAAATAGAGCAGAGAACCGTGGACACTCAGAGCCAAAACGCCGGGAACTTCCTCACTGCCGGCATGATGCTCCAGCGATGCGAAGGACTTGACCCCAGGTAACTTTCCAAGCACCGATATGTGCGGATGAGAAGTCCTCCGGATGAGAATGAGTAGTGAACAGATGACGCCTATGAGCACGCCTTCCAAAAGACCAAAGCCTAAAACTCCGAACAGGACTAGGATCGCAATGAAGAACTCCGTTTTGTCCAAACGATAGTAGCGTCTCAAAGCCTCAATGTTGATCAAACCCGCAACTGCCACCAGCACAATCGCAGCTAGCACAGGTTCGGGGAGATTGTGAAGCAGACCGCTAAAAAAGATGGTGACAACTCCCAGGATCAGCGAGGCCGCTACCAAAGAGAACGGGGTCTTCGCACCGGCGGATTCGTTGACCACTGATTGGGACACGCCTCCGCTCACAGGGTATCCCTGGCCGAACGCTGTTAGAAGATTAGCCATTCCGATAGCCGCGAGATCTTGATTCGCATCAAACGTATACCGATGCTTTTGCGCAAAGACCCGACTTACTGCCATGGTTTCAACAATTGCCAGGAGGAAGCACGCTAACGCCAGTGGAAGAAGATCATGTGGGTCCTGGGGACTCACAGCAGGAATCTGAAAGTGTGGCAGCCCTTGAGGGACCCTACCCAGGATCTTGATGCCGTAGTCTGAGACACCGCTAACAGACATGAATACGACCGACGCTACAACTACGACCAGACCCACCGGACGGTGAGGAAGGCGCCATGCACCGAGAACTAATAATACGAGAGCGCAGCCCCCCACCAACAGGCTCGCATGGTTTGCTTCCGGCACCTGGGACAAGAAGCTTGCCAGCCGCACAAAGAAATTATTGCCATCAACTGGCAGGCCGAGGAGCTTGGGCAACTGAGTGGAAGCGATAACCAAGGCAGCCCCAGCCTTGTATCCGGTCAGAACGGTGTCGGACATGAAATGGATGACCGCTCCCGCCTTGGCAACCCAGGCGACGAAGCAAACGATAGCCACATAGAGGGCGGTCTCCGACGCTAGAACGGCATATCGTAAGGGATCGCCATCAGCCAATTTGCCAAGCGTCGTAGCTAGGAGCAGAGAAATGGCTGAGGTGACAGCGATGGCCGTGTGCCGCGAAGTGCAAAAAGGTGCGAAGCCGAGACCTGCGAAGATGCAGGAGTAGAGACCGGCTTGAGGCGGTAAACCAGCCAGGGAAGCGTAAGCGATACCCACAGGGATGAGATAGGCGGCAAGAGTAGTCCCTGCAACGACATCCCTTTGCAGATATTCGACCTGATAGGAGCGGAGCCAGCTCAAACAAGGCAAGAATCGTGAGATTCCATAGGAATTGTCCGACATGGCGTATAAGTCCCTTGATCATGCCCTTTCTTCAGTTTCCTATAAAGCCGGCAAGAATTTGATGTCTGCCATCATTTGCCAAAGGTTGTAGATTCCCAGCAGCCATGATCCTGATTCTATGCTACACCTCGTAGTGCTGTCTATTACTGTTTTGTTGGCAATCAAATCGTCAGGCACATCTTTCGCTATCATCTAGGCGACTTTCAGAAACCAGACATTCCAAGAATTCAGCGGTGATTCCATCCTTTTTTGCAGCTTCCGGTATATTTCCGGAGCAGCCGCAACAGGACAGCTGAAAAAGCCTTCGAGTCCCCCTGCCTGTCGGTGCAATATTTCGGGCGCATTGACATTTGCTGAAGACTCCATCAGAGTCTCTGCTGCAAAAAAGTACCACATGCATGTCTCACCTAAACTCACCACTGTGTTCGGATGTGGGAGTTATCGACGTTGAACCCCCTGAGACCTTGCCTACCATGGGGTTCGTCCACACTACACCATGAGGTCGTTTCCTCCAGAAGTACGGGTACTATCCCTATGATCTAATAAGTGGTACATAACCCGGGGACAGGTTCACCACGGCATTTCGAACAGGCAACGACAAAGCAACATTGGTTGGAGCCACGAAATTGCCATCGGACCAACGGATAACATTCGCCCGGACCGCGGACCTTCTCAAGCCTGGAAAATTGACCGAAAAAAGCGATTTGTAAGAAGACGGAAAGGAGTTCGACACTCATGAGTGACATTCCATCTCGCCGAGATTTTCTCAAAACAGGACTCGCCACCGCCGCGGCAGTGGTGATTGGAGCCAAATTGGCCAGGGCTGACAACCATTCCGAGCTTTTCGAGAAGACTTGGATCGGATCCCTGGAGCTCCCGAATCGGGCCATCAAATCGTCTACCTGGAGTGGTATGGGTGATCAGAAAGGACGTGTGACCGATCGCGTCCTGGAATTTTACGGTGAACTGGCCAGGGGCGACATCGGATTAATTCTGACCGGTTATCAGTACGTTATGACTAATGGCCAGCACATGCCCTACATGGTGGGCAACTACGACGATACCCTGACTGAGGGTTTGAGAAAAATCGCCGACACAGTGCATAAGGAAGGTGGCAAGGTCGTCGCTCAACTAGTCCACTGTATGGCAAGGGCCAATCCGAAGATGTTTTTCAACGATGGCGATGAATTGTGGGGTGCTTCGGCTATTGCCTATTCTCCCGGAGATCCGATACCCAAAGAGATGAGCCGAAAGGACATAGTCCGCCTCGTGGAGGCTCACGCTGCTGCGGCATCCAGGTCGAAGAGATGCGGGTTCGACGGAATTCAGATTCATGGGGCTCATGGGTACGGTATCAACCAATTCCTTTCTCCCGCCTGGAACAGGCGCAGTGATTCGTATGGCGGCAGTGTCGCAAATCGCTACCGCGTGGTAGGAGAGATTATCGAAGCAATGAGAGGTGTGGTCGGGAAGGATTATCCGATACTGTTCAAGCTCAGCGCACAGGATTTTGTCGCGAACGGTCTTGAGCCTCCGGAGTCACTGGAAATTGCTCGACGGTTGGCCAGTGACGGAATTGCGGGCATCCAGGTTAGCGCTTGCTCCACGATTTCCGTGAAAGATAGACATTGCCTCAAAAAAGAAATTCATGAAGAAAAAGATGAAGGCTATTTGGTGGATTTTGCTCAGTATATAAAGGAAGGAGTCAAAGTCCCGATCATTGCTGTCGGCGGCATAAGGTCACTATCTACAGTGGACGAGATTCTGAAGGTCCGCAAAGCAGATTACATATCCATGGCACGCCCCTTTATTCGCGAACCACATCTCATAAAAAGATGGAAGAGCGGTGATACATCGAGAGCTACGTGCATCTCGTGCAACCGCTGCTTCGAGCCGGGTATGAAAGGCGAAGGGATTTCGTGCTACTGGGAAAGAATCAAGAAAGAGCCTCGGAACACATAACGGCATATGTTGGAACACGATTCTGTGAAAAGAGGAACTGCCGTCAGGCGCTGAGCCGACCGATCGT
>DATKMG010000395.1:0-3110 GCA_035541995.1 Terriglobia bacterium | reverse complement strand
GCTGGGATGACCCTGATATTGGTATCGATTGGCCTATTTCGAACCCCACCCTTTCTGTCAAAGATTCCAAGGCTCAATGCTTGGCAGAATGGCTGAAAAAGCCAGAGTCAAATCTTTTCAGTCTGCGAAGATCAGCCTAGTTGCTAGGGTGGAGCCGTGAGGAAGCGGTCGGGATGTTCCCCGATTTCCCGATATATCACCTGACCCTTACACCATTACAGGCCTGTTATCTTATTGCGTTGGACCATGACGATTCCCCTGAAACGGATAACAACCTGATATGAACAAGTGGTTCCTTGCGGAGGAGGCAGTCGACGATTTAACAGCATCTTCATCGAGTGTTCACGCTGATGCAACTTGATCAGGGTATGTTGACACTGAATTTGCATGAGACCGGGCCATAGTTGCAGAGGCTTCCAGCGGCATCCTCGACAATCAATTGGACCGGAAGGAACCGCGCAATGGTCAACCTCTCCTCACTTGCAAGACCGAATTCCCTAGTAATGAGGGCATTCGGTCTTGCAGTTTTCTTCGGACCTAGATCCCGCTGGTCCTTCTCAATGATGATCTAGGAGCTGGAATTATATAGATGTCTGAAGGGGCTCTGCCAGCAGAGGCGATAATATGAGATTGAGATGGTCGTTGATTGTCTGTGTGCACCTTTTTTTCTTTGGCGGGCCGAAATCCTGTCTGGCGATTTCGAGCTGGTCGAGTGACGGACGGTTCTTCAATTTCTCGTCACAAAATGAGACTTATACTCAAGTCCTCGATACCTTCCGCGAGCAAACCGGGATACAATACGACATTCCACAAGAAATGAAGGACCAAAGGATCCCCTTGGTTGAGATCAAGGGGCTCACGTTAAAGGGTGCTTTGCTCAAGATACTGGAGGGAAGCAACTTCGACTTTATCCTTATCTCTTCCCCAGAGGATCCGGAGAATGTCCGGAAGCTGATAGTCACGGGCCGGTCGGTACAAGCCGTCTCTCCTCCTGCTCCTGGGAAGACTGCGACTGTTGTCGCGGTTGCCCCGCGGATCAATCGTCAGGCAGCTGTGGATCCTATTGGCGAAGGAGCTGATATGGGGATGCAGGATGCTTCCAGCAACGATTCCCTGATGTTTAATCCGGTTCCTGAGAACGCTCCGAACGTTGCGCCTCCGCCCATACCAGGACAGCCGCAACAGTCAACCGGCCAGCCATCGCCTGCTATGAACCTCCAACAGGAGATGCAGAAGTTTGTCCAACAGCATCAACAGGGGAACAACCCCTCTGGCCGATGACCCGTCCCTTCGCCCTCTGTTTAACATCTTCTCGCTGAATCAGGATTCGTCATCAGACAGGGACTATTTCAACTATTCGTGATGGAGTGCTTTCAAAGGATCCAGCCGGGAAGCCCGCCAGGCGGGCAGATAGCAGGCCGCCAAACCAGCCAGGCTCAGCAAGCCGGACACGAGGACATACATAAGCGCATCCGTGCTGGCTACCTGGAAGAGTTTGTTCTGCAAATAGCAGGTCAGGGCCAGGGACAATGCCAATCCGATCGCTAGGCTTGCCAAAGTCAACAGCAATCCCCGTTTCAACACCAATCGGACAATCGTGTCTGATCCTGCTGCCAAGGCCATGCGAATCCCTATTTCCTGAGTGCGCTGGCGAGTGGCATAGGCTACCACCCCGTAAATACCCACAGCCACCAGAACCAAAGCCAGCAGACCAAATCCGCCCGTCAGGGTTCCAAACACCCGATCGCCCACCATGGCAACCTGCATGGCTTGCTTGATCGAATGGATCTGGAATAACGGCGGGTTCGGATTAAACTCATGGACTGCTTTTTCCAGCGTCCCGGCTAACGAAAGCGGATTGCCGCTGCGGGAACATTCCTCTTTGTCAAAAAAGCCCCCTCGACGCCTCCGGGGGAGTGTTTCTTACTTGACAAAGCCTTTTAATGGGTGACCCTAACTTCCCTAGCCCCAGTCTATGGAAGATGAGTTCACGGGATGGATACGACGCAACCCTAGAGATTCTCTTGCTTGAGGCGCCATTCTGTCCAAGCTGGCAAGTCCTTTTTCCTCGACATGTAGGTCCAATGTGGGAAATCCGCGACATGACCATGATCGATTCCGAACTCATGAATATACTGAACATTTCCGTGGCGTTTCTCATAGACGGGTAACGCTGATCCGCCCTCAGCCCCTGTCAAGCAAATTGCAATTATTAAGGTCTGATATACATCTAAAAGGCTTGTGCGACGCGGGATTTGGAGGACGATGGCAGGGGTTCGTCTGCACAGGGAGAAGAGCGACCATTTGAGGCCGTGATAGGTTGGGGAGAGTTTGGCTTTTTGAAGAAGCCTTGCATTTATCGCCTTGTGCCTCGCAGCCCATCCTCCGTATAGTCGGAAGATGGGGCGGAATGGGCCGCCCCACCTGTGCTGCGGGTGCTCGAGTCGGCGCTCAGGTCGCCTGTCTGGGTGGCCTTGTCCTCCGCCCAAGCCAGGCCATTATAGCATGGGGGACAGCGCCGGGGAGAGAGAGCATGAAACTCTATGCAGCCATTGATTTACATTCGAACCAGCAGACGCTGGTGGTTCTGGACGAGCAGGACCGGCAGGTTCATCGGCGGCGCTTGCCCAACGTGCTGGAAGGGGTGCTGGGTGAGCTGGCCCCTTTCCAAAGGGAGTTGGAAGGAGTGGTGGTGGAGTCGACCTACAACTGGTACTGGCTGGTGGACGGGTTGATGGCGGCCGGTTACCGGGTGCATCTGGCCAATACGGCTGCCCTGGAGCCGTATGAAGGCTTAAAGCACGGGGATGATGACAGCGATGCCCGCTGGCTGGCGCATTGTCTGCGGCTGGGGCTGTTGCCGGAAGGCTACATTTATCCCCGAGAGACCCGGCCGGTGCGGGACTTGCTGCGCAAACGCGCTCAACTGGTGCGGCAGCGCACGGCCGACATTCTCAGCATCGAGAATCTGACCAGCCGCAACACCGGGGTCCAGATCAACGGCAACCGGGTCAAGCAACTGACGGTGGAAGAAGTCAGGCAACAATACGGCCAGGAGGACCTGGCCCTGCCGGTGGAAAGTACCCTGGCGGTCATTGAGGTGCTGGACC
>DATKMG010000394.1:0-8095 GCA_035541995.1 Terriglobia bacterium | reverse complement strand
CAAAAGGCTCACAGCGACCGCAAAAACCATCCCGATTTCAGCCATAATCTGGTAGGCCGACACTCTCCCCCCGCCCCTGTGGTCAGCACGGAGAAACTCGGAAATCGACCGCCACCCCATGGTTATGCCTACTGCCACTATGAGTGAGGCAAGGAAGCACGTTTTCAGAAAGAGCCATCCGCCCAGCAAACCAGCGAATACGAACACGGTGGCCGTAATGGCCTGAATGGGTAGAACCAGAGTCCCCTCCAGGCCACTTTCGTAGGAAATCTTCTTGGTTCTTCCCCAAAACACGAAACCACGTCTGGTGAAGAGCCGTTGGAGTATCGGGTGGCATTGGGCCAAGGGCTTCCCATAGCAGCAGCCAAAGCTGATACAAGCCAGACGGCCTATGCCTTCTCCCATTGCATAGGAGAGGGCCAAGGCGGCGTAGGAGGGCAGCAACGAAAGCTTCACACTTCCGTGAGATTCGCCCCAGAGATTTACCGCCCAAACCAAGAAAGGATACGAGAGGATTCCAAAGAAGGAAGCCCCACCCACCGTAAAGGTAAAGCGCTTCTTTTCTACTACCCTGGCCACAAGTCGAGACGCCGGTACGCATATCAGGAGGACTAATAAAATCAGGGACAATGAGACCGGAGCTGGAACCAACAGTGACCCCATCAACACGAAATACATGCAGGCAGCCAGGACGTAAGCCAAGGAAACGAAGACTCCATAGAAGGTCAGGTTGACGCCCTCCCACTGACCCTCTTCATTCTTGATCTTGGGGACCACAGCCATCATTTGCCAACGCTCTTCCGGAAGATGCTTGAAGCCCCACAACAGAAGTACCGACAGGAAGAGGGCGAGTCCGGCAATAAAGGTGAAGTCGGACATGGTTATTCGACCGTCCTTTCATCCGCTTTGGTTTAAACTGAACATATTAGTTTTAGTTAGGAAACTTGAAAGTTGTGCAGCAACTTCGCCAAAAGCATCCCTTTGGGTTCCAATGGTCATTGCGTCTTCGCTTTACGGGGGTGGCCTAGCAACGACCGGACCTTGAGGTCGGTTTCCACCAGAGGGCGCCCAAATCCTTGAGAGAATCGCGTCTGGACGTTGGCCCTGAACATGTTCCTGACAATGTCATCCGCAAAACGGACTCGTCCCTTCTGGAAAAAGAGCACATTCGTGCTGCTCCCGGGACGGTAAAGACTCTTGGGCATCCCTTTACTCAGGAACATCCCGGGGACTACAGGCCGGGGATTTTCGTACTTCTCTGTGCTGTAGCACTGGACGATCTCCCCTACCATCAACGCCACCACCTCAATCATAGCCACCATCCCGGTTCCAGCACCATTAGTCACTTCAGTATCGAGGATAGTCACAACGCGTTTGTTCTTAGAATAAGGAGTCGCAATTGTGACGACACTTCCGGGATTACAGGAGTGATGGTCACCCTGAATTTCGTAGATATCCAGGACCCTGCCCGATACGGGCGAGTGGTTGTAGTGGTACTTCTCGGGGGTCAGTCTAAAGATGGCATAGTCCCCCTCGTCAAATGCCTCCAGCCAGTCTCTCCGGTCTTTGCCCAGGAGCTCCTCGTAACTGAAAAACTTTTCCTTCAGAAACAGGCTGGAATGACTACTCAATGATCCGACCAGCACGCGACTGTCTGAGGGAGAGACAATTGCCTCAGGTTCTGAGGGAAGGGGACGACACTCCCAATAACGGATTTTCCTTTCGAACACTTTTCTCGCCGTGTTTAATTTTTTCGGCATTTCCAGGCATTCTTCTAAATCCACACCCAGCTTTTGGCAGAACTCCGCTGGTCCCTTCATCCTGGTGCCCAATGCCATATCGTAGTTCAGGAACCCCAGCACGCTGGAAAGCCAGGGACGAGTCAGGAGACGGAACAACAGGGGTAACTGCTCGCGCAGGTGGGAATAAAGGAAATGAACGTGCCGATCCTGATAGAGTGGCTCGGTGCAGACCTGCCCGGTTTCTCTATCCACATACTGATGCACATTCCAGAGCATTGTGGGGCTCCTCCTGCAGGAAGGCAGCGGCTTGTTGGGTCTCCAGTTGAACGTTCAGCAAAACCAAATCAATCATTTTGATCAAGTCGCCTGATTTAGCCTGTTCTTCAAGTAAGTCCTTCTTCATCCCATGGAGAAAAGCCCATGGATCCATATCTCCCATGACGTAACGCCACACACTCCTCCAGTGGATGTCTGCTTGCGCCTGTTTAGTCAATTCACCAAGAGCTTCTTCCATAAGCTCGAGGGCCTCCAGAAGATGATGCCGTTTCAGGTCCTCCCTGTAGTACCTTTCTGCGGCCTGGTTAAACTCTGCTGCTCTGATTTGCAAGGGAGATCGCAGGTTGGACACACCCAGAATGGATCGGGTCAGTCTCTCCGCCACAGCAAAACCGGCCGGATCTTCCAGCCGGTTGCGGAGGTCTTCCAACGTGTCTTTGAGTTGGAACATCTCGATCAAGTCGGATCCATCTTCCTGGAGTATCCGGAGCAAGGCTAGCCGGTAATCGCGGTTTTGAACCCGGAGATATCCCGGGTATCTGTGGCTGGGACGGACAGCTTCAGTCTTCTGCAGGATCCTTCTAAGAAAGAGGTTCTGCGAGTTCTTACGGACAAAGAAGGTGGGGATGCCGATGGCCGTCCCGAAAATGATCTGCCGTCTTTCGCTCTCCGTGGAAGGGTCGTCCGGGATGTGTTCTCGTCGCAAGGCGTCCTGGGCCATGTACTTGAAGGCTAATGCCGTCACCAGTGTTTGAAGATCGGTTGCCCTGCCCAGGTCGTTCAAGAGGCTTTCAAACAGGCTGTAATGACGTCCTTCGAATCCCGAGAAACCCATCTTATGGAATTCCCGCTGCCGATAAAGCAAGTAAAGAGACATCTTGGTGTCGAAGATTCCCAGGTCTGACAGGTCCTTTTTGAGGCGATTTGCATTGTCCAGCGTTCCATCCAACGCGGGACTCTGATCAGTACTCAAAAGGGCCACCAGGTAGTCGATCAAGCGGAAATCAGGCAGATAATCGCCTGGGAGTTGGAGCAGACGGCTGAGAAACTGGTCAAGCCATTTTGGACCCGTTGGAGTCAATGAATGACCCAGGAAACTCAGGCGGGCCTTCTTTTTCCAGCGACGCCAGATCATGCGTAGATGGGTGAAATCCAGTTCATGAGGAAGAAATCCAAGGGCCTTCTCTGGATGAAAATCGCAGAAGTCCAACCGGTATGGAGCCGCACTGTAGGTCCCAACAAAAAGAGGTAGAAAGTGCTCCACTGCCTTAATGGCAAGGTCACCCAGGTACTTCTCATGTATTCGTGTAAACCCGGAAGAGGGGTCTTTAAGTAACAAGGTTAGCTTGCGACTTCCCAGGCTGATATGGGTTCCATTATTGGCCAAGCTAATGCTAGAGACATTTGGAAGAACCACCAGGTTGTTGGCAATGATTCCCGCATCCCGCAGTTTAGCCACTGCCGCCAGTTGGCTCCGGCTCAGGACTTCATGACAAAGAATCATGTATTGCTGTTTCACCTCGCCTTGGTCCCAACCCGAGAGGCAAGGACTGGTGAACAGCTCTCGATAAAACGAGTCAGAAATGCATTCGTTGAGCTGCTTCAGGCGGATGGGCGGGTGAGGCGAAAAACAAATGATGGCCTTCTGGCCACTAGACTCCAAAGAGAAGGCTTGATTGGCATACTGAATCAGGAGCTGGGTGAGAAGGAAACGGATTGAAGTCTCTTTGCCAACTGCTTCGCCCGTTCCAGTCTCCGATCGCAATGGAACCACGAAGAAGGAATACGTCTCGGGAGAGCTATTGTCGCTTTGGAAATGCTCCAGAAGACGAAACCCTGTGTCTCCCAAAAGTTGGGGCAATGCTTCCTGTTTTCCCAGAGCGTCAGCCAACGAAAGCTTCAGCAGATAACTAATTGGAACTCGGACCATTCCCAGCCCAGCCGTTCCCTTGCCCCGAAACCGTTCCGCATCAGACCGAATTCCCAACGCGGGACGAGACTTGTCGGCGAGCAAATCCGCCTCGAAAACCTGGTTGGCCAAGGGACTCAAGGCTTGCTGAGAAAAACGAACCCAGCTGTTTTCCCAGACTCGATCGGGATTCGCCTCCAAGAATCTCTCTAGCGAAGTCAGAGCCCTCCGGGGTGTGTCCTCGGCCAAGGCACGTCTAACGGTGTTGGTAAAGTAATTCGAATGCTCGATGGCGAGTGCAAGGTCGACAGTGCTGCGATCCCCCATGACCGCAGCCTGAAGTTCTGACTCTGTGCCTGCCGTCGTGTCATGAAGCGAAAAAGGAATTGACTCCAGAAAAGAGTCCGCCTGCTTGCCTGAGTCAATTCCCAATAACCTGAGGCAGTAGTCCTGTTGCGGAGGGGAGAGAAACGTTTCTGAAAAGGGTGTAGCATCCTGCAGGATCTCGGTCATCATTGGCAACCCCTGTGGAACTCAACATTCTTCGATTTCCCTTTCATGCACTCCCCTAGATCGATCCATACGGATACATGTGTACTCCCTCCACTCTCGCTCAAAGTATTGTGAGGGGAAGTCATTGACTGTTCATTGACCGTCTGTAAAATGCACGTGAATTCGATGTCGAAGACCGACCGGTCCCTGAATGAGGAAAATGGGGCAATCCCTCTCGATGGCGACAGATTTCTCTGTAACTGAGAAGGGTAGAGAAGACCGAGTTTAACAACTGTAGAGGTTCCAACAAATATGTTTGGCAGCTGACCAAGACTGGTTTTCTGATCCTATCGACACCCAATGAAAGTGAGCTGACCCGACTGACCTGGCAGGTGGCCTTCAACAATCATGTCGTTTCGGTTGCGGAACATCAGAAAAATGTAAATGTGATGCGGAGCCGACCGCTATGGGCAAGTAAGCAAACAAAACAATTGCCGGTTAGTTAGAGCACGAGTCCGGGACAACAGCGGCAACATGATCAATCAACTCATCAACCCCTCAAGCGGTCAGCCATTTCTCCATAATCAGATTCCAGAGGGGTTGGTCAATCCGGTCTCTCAGACGATTCTTGACTTGTATCCAATTCCGAATCATGGATTGGGCTTCACCGACAATAACCACAATGTGAACCAGCCAACCAATTACAACTCGAACGGATTCGACATCCGGGGCGACCTGCTCAATGGATTCTTCCAACAGCCTTTGTTTACCGGTGCCAGCCACCAATCGGTCGTTTCGGCGATTCAGGTGTGAGTATCGTCAAGGGTCCGGGAACCATCAATTGCGACTTCGCTGTCTCTAAAGCCTTCAACGTCAAGGAGCGTGCAAAGTAAAGGCTTGAAGTGTCCTTCGTCAACGTCCTCAACCACGATAACCTCGGTATTCCAGACATGAACATTCTGCATCCTAACAATCCAGGACAAGGCCAATGCGGATTTGGAAGCATCACCGTCGCACAAGGCTTGTACTAGATAGCCGGTGCACGGACCGGTCAGCTCGGAGCGCGCCTGGAATTCTTCCGAAGCCATTCCAGAGCATCTTCAACAGAATAAAACACCTCATATTCCGGACACATATTCCTCGTGTAGGCTTCAAACATCCTCACCATCCCGAAATCAACAGGGCGGGATACCACTACCGCGACGGGACTACTCCAATAACGGTCGGTTAACTCCACATGGAGATCAACAACTCCCCGAATGACAGTGGCCGTCACTTTGCTGGTATCCAGATTGCGCAAATCGCATAGAACAGGGATGCCAGGACGCCAATCCGGGCTGCTCGTAATTGCTTGCAAGTAGGATCTAAACCCTTCAATATCGGGGATTCCTGAAGCTGTAATGCTTATCAGGGAGCCATCCTTTTCAAACTTAATTCCCCATTCCATCATAGGTTTCGGTCAACTCCGCCAGGTAATCAACTACACCACAGGAAGCAGAATCATGTTCTAGTGCAAGAACCCCTTTCTAAAGTTGATTTAGTCAATTTGAGGTGGATCAAGAATGAATTTCTTGCCCCGGAGGATGCGTAGCTACGAGGATTGTCGGTTAACTAGCCTCATGGCGCCCAGGAGTCTCGCCCGAATGAAGGAGATTTGGCATTAGTAGCGGGACATATGGATCAGCCCGGCTAGAGCGCCGAGTACCATCCCCAACAGAAGGGGTCCCAGGAAGGCTTGAAGAATCCAGCCGAGAACTAACCCCACAATCGTCCCCGCAGTAATCCACAAGGCAGTAATTCGATATTCTGATCTGTCTTGGGTAGCAGAAAATCCCCGTTCCAACATGGAATTTAACCTGAATCGCGATGTCTTCCCAGACTTACCGAGCCTTGCCAGCCTAACACAATCCTGTTAAATCGAACTTAACGCGCTGTGAATTCTGTATGAACTCTACGGCTGGCCGGTGTGCCTTCACTTGGGGGCAAGAGGAATGTTTGATTTCCCGCGTGGCTGCGAGGGGTAACTCTGCTCTGCCGCGAAAGGGCGACTCAGAAGTGATCATTCGTCATGCCTTTCCCCGCGCCGGCTATTCACGCCTCAGGGAAACGATCAGATCCAGCTTGGCTGCTCGTCGTGCAGGAATATAGCTGGCAATGAGGGAAACCGTCCCAAGTACCAGCGACGCTGCCATGAAGGTTGTGAGATCTATAGGACAGTATCCATCAGTAGGCTGGCGGCGATGCATGTAGGGCATCCGGCGTCCGCCCCGTTTCAACCAGCGACCAGTAAACGGCCTCTTTGCTGTCTTTGTCGCAATTATTCGGTCCCAAGACCTTGGACCGCATGCTGTCAAAGCCGGTCCCCCCTGGAAGCTTCCATCAATTTGAGAGGGTTCTTGATTTGGAGGTCTTCGCCAATCGATTCATAAGAAACCAAGACTGACTGTTCAATGGAGGGTTTTGTTCATTAGGTTCTACTCGATAGTAAGTACCGTCTCCGCTCAAGTGGCGGGCCTTCACATTGTCCTGTCGGTAAATTCCTAGGACCTCATCTCTCAAGTAGCGAACCAATTGGATATCTTCCACGGGAAAGACGACTTCCACTCGCAGGTCTAAATTCCGGGGCATTAAATCCGCACTACCCAAGTATACTTCCTCGGCGCCACCATTGCGGAAATAGTAGACCCGGCTATGTTCTAGAAAACGCCCGACAATGCTGACTACCCGAATATTCTCGCTGATCCCCGCCAAACCGGGTCGTAAGCAGCAGATACCTCTCACCAACAGATCCACTTTGACACCCGCCTGAGACGCTTCATAGAGCAAGCGAATTATGTCCTTGTCGACCAGTGCATTGGTCTTAAAAATGAGGTGACCCTCGTGCCCCTTCCGCTGATGCTCGATTTCCCTTCGGATCAATTCCTCGAACCGGCATCGCAGGTTAATCGGAGCCACTAGTAGCTTCTGGTAATCCGCCTTGATCGAGTAACCAGTCAAGTAATTAAATAGATCGGTAACATCGACGCCAATTTTGTCGTCACAGGTGAAATAGCCAAAGTCGGTGTAGAGCTGGGCAGTCACAGGATTGTAGTTCCCGGTTGCCAAGTGGACATAACGGCGAATCCGTCTCCCCTCCTGGCGTACTATGAGGGCGACCTTTGAATGGGTTTTCAGTCCGAGCAGGCCATAAACCACGTGAACCCCTTCGGACTCAAGCGCCCTCGCCCATTGGATGTTGCTTTCCTCGTCGAAGCGGGCTTTGAGCTCAACCAGTACAGCTACCTGTTTGTTGTGCTCCATTGCCTTCAAAAGTGCCGCAACAACGGGTGAGTTCCTGCCCACCCGGTAAAGGGCTATTTTGATCGCCAGGACGTCCGGGTCTGTGGCGGCCACATTGAGGAAATCAACCACTGATTTAAAGGAATCATAGGGATGATGCAACAGGATTGGCCCCCGTCGGATGACAGCAAAGATCTCGCCATTTTCAGCGCTGTTTTCCAAGGCCGGTTGGGTGTAAGGAACAAAGGGGCTATCCTTCAAATCATAACGATCAATCGCACAGAGACTCATGAGACTACTCAACGCTAAGGGGCCTTCCACGGTGTAAACGTCCCGGGGATCCACTTCCAAATTACTTACAAGGATCTCCAGAATTTTCTTGGGCATCCCTCGGTCG
>DATKMG010000393.1:0-10606 GCA_035541995.1 Terriglobia bacterium | reverse complement strand
CCCCACGGCCGTAATTGCAGAAAACAAATGCAGCCATCGCATAATTAGATTCAGGATTGCCATATAGCTCCTTCGTCCTCGTTCTTATCCCAGCATCTTACCATAGCCAGCTCTTCCCTGGGCAATCCAGCCGCAGCAATGGCCGACCTCGAACCTTTTTGTCATGGGGTGACTTCTCGATTTCGTGTAGAATCACTCGGACTTATCGGCTCCTGGTAGAACGACCCATGGTTTAACACCATTCCTGGAGCAAGACTCGAACGTGCGGGTCAGGGTGCCTCGTTTCGATTCGAGAACAGCCGAGGATGAAGAACCTCATTCGATATTGCGGGATTGGATTCGGATTGATCCTGGCCACCTGGTTTAGCTTTTCGCTTTATCCCGGTTCAACCTTCTGTGAAGAAGACACTCAGATCTATTTGCCGATCCTTGAGCGGATGCTCAACCCTTCCCTGCTACGCCAGGACCTGATCACTCAATATCCTCATACCCAGTTTACCCTTTACGACGAGTTGATCGTATTTGTAGCACGGGATTCCGGACTAAGCCTTAAGACTGTGATGGTTAATTTTCAGTTCCTTTTCCGTTTTTTGTTTGCATTGGGATTTTTCCTAATAGGCAAAGGGATGAAGTTCAGCGATGGGATTTCGACCGCCTTGGCCGGTTTGATGCTATTGGGTGGGAACGTACCCGGACCTTCGATTAATGTCGTGGAACTGGAACCTATCCCACGAATGATGGCCCTGTCTGCGGTCGTGTTGGCTATGGGGTTGATCGCCCTCAGGCACCTCTATGCCGGTACACTCTTTGCCTGCCTGGGCTACTTATTACACCCTACAACTACGCTTCCATTTTGGATGGGATGGTTGTGTGTGGTACTGACGGGACATTTGCGCATGGGCAATAAGCAGAGACTGCTACTGGCAACGCTGCCGACCAGCGCCATGGTTGTCCTGGTCTACGCCGCCTCGAGATCCCCCAGTGAACCTTCCCATTATTTCTGGAGTTTCCTTGATCCTGAGTGGGAAGCATTGCTCTGGCTGCGGACCCCCTATGACTTCGTCTCCGGTTGGAGCAGCTTTCAGTATACCTTGCTAGCTGGGACCGCATTGATCTTGCCACTTGCTTACTATCGCAGTCGTCAGATTATAAGTGGAGTTCTGAGCAGATTAATTTGGCCGACCACGCTGGGGGCCGGAGTGATGTTGTTGAGTTCCTGGCTTCTTCTGGATCATTTCAAGATGGCTATCATGACCCAGGTGCAGTCGGCGAGGGCCGTTCTCTTCCCGGTAGGATGGATGATGATGCTTAGCTGGACATCAGCCGTATACATCTCTATCGAGAAAGGACCCTGGGTGGAAGGTTGTCTTTGGATTATGACGGCCTTAGCCTTTTTAGTAGACCAGTCCCTCCTTTTGCTGCTTTGGCCGCTTCTCGGTTTGTCTGTGATTAAGGAGTTCATATTGGAGAATTTGCTGTTTCCGGGCAAACTCCTAGCGACCCGTTTCTCATGCTTCCTATTGCAGGTTCTGGCAGTAATCTGGGTGATGGCAGCGGGGCCGTTTGGCTTTAAGGGATTTGCCACCAGGAATCTGACTGAACTAGCAATCCTGCTGGCATTAGCAACTGCTATCCAAACTATTCTGCGGCACTTTCGGGAAAAGCAGATCGCCATTTTCCCAATATTTGGCCCCAGACCTCTTCGGGCATTCTCGATACAGGGGGTTAATCTTCTCCTTCCTATGACCGTTATGGTCGTTTTCCTTGTCATTCCCAGGTATCTGCGAGAAGCGCCGCATCCCAACGAACCTTTAAGAGTATACGAAGTGGCTGACTGGGCGAGAACGAACACTCCGGTAGATTCAGTTTTCCTTTTTCTGGATGCAGGACGGGGCAAGGTCCCCGGGTATTTCCGCTTTCGCTCTCAACGGGCGGTTTACGTGGACTGGAAAGGCGGGGGACAGGTGAACTTTTCTCGTCGGTTTGCCGTGGAGTGGTGGCATCGGTGGCAAACTGCAATGCCGCAAGCTCATGGCCAGTTGTCAGGCAACTGGTTGAAGAACCTGCCGGTGGACTATGTTGTTACGGGTTTGGACAATAGGATTTCAGAATTGCATTTGGTGTACCAAACTGACAACTACAATGTCTATGGCGTTCGTTAAGTCACTATCTTCTTCCTGGCTGAGCCGATGAATACTATGCAAACCGCTGCCCCTATTGACTATGCCATCATTGTTGTTTACATGCTGTTGATGCTTGGGATCGGCGTCTACTTCATGCATTTCAATAAAGGAGCATCCGACTACTTCAAAGGGGGGAACCGGATCCCCTGGCTTGTGGCAGGGATTAGTTCCTTTATGAGCGGTTTCAGCGCTTTCACTTTCACCGGGGCTGCTGGAATTGCCTATAGTCAAGGGATTGCGGTGATCGCTTTGTACATCGGCAATGCCTGCACTTTTTTGTTGGGTTACTGGATTTTCGGGGTGCGCTGGCGCCGTACGCGCATCACCACCACAATGGAATACTTATCCGAAAGATTCGATCAGCGGACCCGCCAGGCTTTCTCATTGACTACGGTTTTCTTCCAGCTTTTTATGGGTGCCAGCACATTGTATGGGCTCGGGCTATTTGTGGGCTCGATTTGCGGACTTCCCATCGGACCGACAATCCTAGCATCTGGCGCCATCATTCTTTTTTATTGCCTCTTGGGAGGACTCTGGGCCGTTGTCATTGCCGACTTTCTTCAGGCCATTATTTTGATGCCCTTTTGCTTGGTTCTGGTTGGCGCGGCTTTGTCAAGGGTGGACGGGATCACAGGGCTGATTCACAAGCTTCCGGCAAACCTGGTTTCCTTGTCCCTTCCCGGGGAGATGGGTTGGGTTTATGTGGTCACTTGGACCATCATGGTCAGCTTCGGTTACAACACTTCCGCTATGGCACAGCGGTACTTCAGTGTAGACAACGAGCGATCGGCCCGGAAAGTCGCTATGCTGTGTTTTGCCCTGTTCTTAATAGGATCTCTGATCTGGTTTATCCCGCCGCTTGCGATGCGGGTGCTCTACCCAAACATCTCCACAATTTGGCCGGGACTGGCAAACCCACAGGAAGCCTCTTATGCCTTGGCTGCTCTGGCCTTACTCCCGAACGGCTTGATCGGCATCATGATGGCGGCAATGTTCAGCTCTTCAATGGCTAATCTTTCCGGTCTCTTTAATCTTCATTCCGCCATCATATCCAAAGATGTCTACCAAAACCTGTTTGCCAGGAACGCAGGAGAAAAGAAGCTCCTGAAAATTGGGCGAATCACCACCTTTGCGGTTGGTGGAACAATTACCGGTCTTGCCATCGTTTTGGCGATCACCGGACAGAGTGTCTTCAATGTCATGCTAACCTTTAATACCATCATGTCACTCGCCTATGGTCCACCCGCATTACTTGGCCTCGTGCTGAAACGAACTCCCCACTGGTCAGGGCTTTTAAGCTTCACGGTGTCCCTGATCCTTGGTTGCCTTGGGAGCTTTGCATATCATTGGAATTTTGTAACGCGGGTGGCTATCATCGTTCCTGTAGCCGTTGCTGTCTTTCTAACCTCACGTTTGTTTGAGAAGGCAGATCAGAGTCACGCGGCAGGCCGGGAAGCCCTGTTCAAGAGGCTAGCTACGCCTATTGATGTGGCCATTGAGTTAAAAGAGACTACGGACTTAACGGGGGTGGTCTTTCGCATTCTCAGCCGGATCACAGCCGTCATAGGCCTCTCCAGCCTTATACTCATCTTCGTCGCGCCGGCTGACCAGCGGATCAAAGTGATTTCATATTCTGGAATTTTGCTGGTTCTGGCTGGTTTAATGCTTTTGATCCCTGGAGTAAGGGGAAATAGCAAAAGAAACCAACCCACAATCATGGTTTAGGATCGCAGTTCGGGATAATGGCGATCCGTTTTCTCCCCTCGCCCTTCTGCCAGAGCCAGGAGAAACAACTCATTGCTTTGTCACAGGCGTGCCGAAGGCCGGGTGTAGGCGCGTCCCCCGGACGCTGAGCCATGCGCAGTTTGTATCGCAAGCTTCAGGACATAGATGCCTAGACTTGGTTATGGCTTTTCCGCCAGGTTGTGACGAAGTGCATACAGGGCCAGTTCAAGCCGGTCGCCGAGCCCCAGTTTCTGAAAGATATTGCTTAGGTGGGTCTTGACAGTCTGCTCGCTGATAAAGAGCTTCTCTGCGATCTCTTTGTTTCTCAGGCCCGACGCCACGAGCGCGACAACCTCTCTCTCCCGGCTGGAAAGCCCGTCTTTGGCTCGTGGAGTTTCCGGTTGATTCCTGAATCTACGAGAGAGGCTATCAACCACCTGACTCATAGTATTGGTGTCCGCCCAGAACTCTCCCGCATGAACCTTGCGGACTCCCTTGATCAGGAACTCGCTGGCCGCGTGCTTTAGGATGATTCCGCGCGCGCCTTGCTTGATTGCGCCGACACTTTCCTGTAGGGATATGGAGGCCGTAAGGATGATCACTCGTAGGCGGGGATATAGTTCTATAATCTCTGGGAGGACAGCCAGCCCGTCTACTTTTTGCATTTTCAAATCAAGGAGGAGAATATCCGGCTGGCATTGGGCCAATAAGGAAATGATCTCCTCACCATCGACGGCCTCGCCGACTACTTCGATGTCGGGTTCAAGCGAAAGGATCTTCTTGATCCCCTCCCGGAACATGGTGTGATCATCTACGATTGCAACCGTAATTTTCCTCAACATAGGCGTACCTGATCTGTTCCGGGTTTGGAGTCTTCCCCGCTTTGAGCCATGATTGGGGAGTTCCATCTCTCAGTCTGATCCGCCGTCGCGCCTGTCTCGTGCTCGAAGGGAATCTGGATCTGAAGAGTACTTCCATGACCGGGCACAGAGTTGACCGTCAAGGTCCCGCTCAAAGACCGGGCTCTTTCTGCAATGCTCCAGGGAGTCCGAGGAATCCCGCTGCCGGTTGGAGCTTCTGGAAAACCCTTGCCATCATCTGTGATCGACAGCAGGAGGCAGGTTTCGCCCTGATTAAGGCAAACCGTCACTTTTCGGGCTTCTGCATGCTTCCTGACATTGGTCAAGCCTTCGTGGATGATTTGGTAGAGTTCAGTGCTTAGGCCCTGAGGGAGAGTTAACTGGCTGGGATCAAAGGATACCTGAACTGCAAGACCCGATTCCTTTTCCACTGAATCGGCTAGTTTCTGAACGGCTTCCAAGAGGTCCTTGTCCGGATAGGTAGAGGTCCTTAAGCGCCTCATGTAGTCTCGCAGTTCAGAATGTTCGGCTTTAACAAGAATTTGCAGGTCCGCCAGTTCACGTTCCAATGCCGTCGGGGCGCAGTCGATTAGCCTCCGACACACCTCCAGGCGCAAATCTAAAGTTGCCAGGGACTGTACCAACCCGTCATGCAGGTCTCGAGCGATCCGGTTTTTTTCCTCCAGAATGGTCATCGCCTGCATATTTCTGAGGAGGCGGTAATTCTCCATCAAAGGAGCTACTTGGGTGATGATTAACCGGAGAAACTGAAGGTCTGTATTGGAAAAGTAACCTTTGACTCTGTTAATCAGATAGACTCTTCCCCGGGATCGATCGTTGAAGACAATAGGGGCACTGAGGAGAGATCTGGCGTCGAGAATCGATATGAGAGCTTGAAGCGGCTGGAATAAGGAGGTCTCGGGCCTTTGTGTCTCAAAATTGTAGACTTCGACTTCCTTCCAGCCCAGAATTGCAGACAGCCGGATCCGAGGGTTGACCAAATAACCCCAATCCTGGTGGGGGGGGAGAAGCAATTCAGCCTCATGGGGGCGGAGTTCAACCACGTGACAGGCATGGTCCGGGGACTCATTGCCCGTCTTATTAAGGACAATGCGGCGATTCTCCCTGTCATGAAGGACGATAACGCATTGCTCTGCCTGAAAGAGTTTCCGCAGTCGGTGCATCAAATCCTCCAACATGCGCGCAAAGCTTCCTTTGCCGCCGATGGAGCGCGATAGCTCTGTAAGAAGAAGGAGCCGCGAGTGCAGTCGCTTCTGGTGCTCACCCAGGTAACCCAGCAGGCAAGCCAGCACGTATAGGTAAGTAGGGCGGACCAGGAACTCATGGAATTGCAGATTCCGACTTATCGTTGCAATATGTACACCTGCATACATAGCAACATTCACAGTATTGACGAGCAGTGTTTCCTTAAATCCCCAGCGAAAACTGGCGGTGATCAAGGAAAAGACATAGTAGAGCAAGAAAGGGCTCTGTTCCCCCTGGGTATACAGCAGGATGATTGAAAACCACAGGCTGTCAACTGTCTGGGTGATCACACCTACCCACCCAATCGGGATTTGATTCCGATCCACAAGCCAAAGAATGGCGATGGCGTACAACAGATAAAGAATAACAGCGGTGTAGGCCCCGTTGGACTGGATAACTGCCCCCCCGGAAATCAGGACAACCAGATTGATTCCTGCGAGAGCCAGGACCAGTCGTGCTCCTGCGATAATACGTTCTGTGCGGACCAGTCGGTCTTCCATACTTACTTTTTTCGGACGAAAATGATTGCCTGGTGGTCGTCGTATACCACTTGCCATTCAGACAATTCCTTCAGGGCTGTTGCCAGCCCAAAGTTGACAGGCAGGAGAATCCAACGGACCTGATACTTTGAGAGAACTTCCTTCCAGGAGTATTCCAAGTTGGTCAGGCTTTCATACTCTTTGAGCAGTTCCCGACCATACATGTCGCTACGCCCGTCAAAGAAGACTTTGATTTTCGGGTGGAAGCGATAAATCAGGTACCCTCCCCAATAGTCCGTGGTGAAGATGTTTCCTGCTGGCATATCATCTTCAATGAATTGGGTTGCCTTTACCGGAAACTGCTTGGTATCGAATCCAGCGTTGAGCAGCTTTTTTCCGGCGAGGTTCCCATGATTGAGGCAGACACCGATGAGGATCAAGCTAGCCAGGGCGGGGTACAATTGCCCCTTGAACTGATTTTCGAATTTGAGAAGATTCCCGGAATAACGATTAAAATTACCTGCAAGTTTTGCGACCCAATTTTGCACTTTGGGTTCATCTACCAGCGATGTGCAGTAATTACTCAAATGCCTGGTGAGGGTTGGGACGATCATCAAGGTGTAGAGTGGGATATGCCTGGCCGAGAACAGGGCCATGTGAGTCCAGAACAAAATCAATCCACACTCGATAATATTCAGGCGGCGGTAAGAAATACCGAGAATCACGATGCCAAAGACTACGAGCAATTCAAAGAATTTCACCACGCTGGTGTGGAAATCGGGAGAGCCAAACTCGGATATTCGGTCGACGATATACTGTGAGCGGAGATAAGAATCAAAAATGTGTTTATAGACGTTAAGACCGTACGGATTAGCGATGGTGAATATGAGACAAATGACAGCCATCAACGCAAAGTACCTTGCCAAGCGTCTGCTTTTCTCAGCTATTTGCTGGTTTGCAGAGGTCAGTGAAGTAAGAAAATTTCCAAATGCATAGATCAAGAGCAGGATCAGCCCTACAACGAACCCACCGTGGAGATTCACCCACAACAGCATTAGCGGTGGCATTATCCATCTCGTTTTGCTTAGCAATGATTTATCAATCGGTCCTCGCTCCTGGATCTTGTCAAGTAACATGCTCCAGATGAGGAAGAACAAAAGGGTAAACAAATGGGGTCGCGCCAGCCAGTGAACAGCAGCTGCATAGCCAGCGAGGCGGGAGAGAAGCAAAGCTACTAAGAGATTCTGATCTTCGCGGAGCATCCACCAGAACAGGAGTGTGAATACGAGCGCAAAGGTGAGATTTGCCCAGAGGACAATTCCATTCAGGCCCAAATACCTGTGCACTATTGCCATGAAAACGTCAGATAACCATTCCCAGGCAAACCACGGTTTTCCCTCGTGAGTGTAAGAAAAGTAGTCTACATGGGGGAACTTCCAGGTGCGCAGGATGGTTTCCCCGTTGCGAATGTGCCAACCAGTGTCACCGTCATTCAGAACAGCTGATTCGTTAACCAAGGAGGGACCAAGCAGGTAGCCTAGAAAAAGGATGTCCTTAATCGAGGGGAAGAGCCAGCGCACCAGTGCCGAATGTGTCGTTGCTGCCTGTTTTTCCATTGAACACGAAATGAATCCCGGGAAAATATACCGGCAAATCCTGGACCTGCCCGCGATACCATCGCACACCGGTTTGAGTTTTCAGTAGATGATCCGCAGGGATATTCTCCAGATTCAACCCACGGATCAAGCCGGGATTCTTAACAAACTCATCGGCATTTAGGAGGAAATATCTTACCTGGGAGGGGATATCTACGTGATCTGAGAGTTGGGTTTGACCATGGTAGCCCGAAAACAAACGGGTCTCTCCAGTCAGAGAGTATATCCGGGGCTGAATAGTATGGTATTCAGGCAAGTGATACATCAAGTCACGAAAACCAAGGAACATAAAGTCCGAATTGACCAGGATTGTTTGAGAGGGAGGGCACTGAGAACGTATCGAAGCAATCATATCCGCGACCTTAGTCTCGTAGTCCCGGATGCGAGCTCTGGACACAGCAGTGTTCATGCCAAGAAATACGTAGCAATTGCTGACGATCAGAACAGAAACGGCTAATCCCATCATCCTGTGATGTGTGTGCGACTCAGAAGTTCTGTATCTCGTATTGATCCCCCCGGGATTACCGACATGTACACCGGTTCCTGCGCCTTTTTCCTCCCTAAGTGCCCACAATCTCCAGATCTCTTCACACGTAATCTGTGCCGCGCCTGGCAGCAACAACATGAACGCCGGCAAGTACATGAGGCTATGTCCAGTTTGAACAGGATGAGAATAGACAAGGACAAAAAATCCCAAGGACGGCGCCAGCCAGAGCGTAAGGAATAACAACTTCCTTGGGTTCTCGTGGATATGATGCCGCCAATGCTCCATCCAGAATAGCATGCCAAACACGACAAACAGGAAACCTAGTCCGGTACCGAGAAGAATGAAAGAACTGACACAAAGGAAATTAAATGGGATCCATGCGAATGTATAGCCGTGCCAGCCAGCATTGAGCCAGTGGTCGCGGAGGGCTGTCTGATAGGCACGGATTCCCCCAGAGCAGGCAGACATGGGCAGGTACCAACTGGCGACGGTCGCACCAAGCAAGAACAGTGCAATCAATTGCTTCTTAATGCCAGAGCGCGCTATTGAAAACACCCACAGGGGGAGCAAGAAAACCAAAGTGTTTTGCCTGACTCCTCCGGAGAGTCCCAAGGCCAGGGCCGAATAGTAAAGTGCCCGAGGTTGCTCATTGAGCGTCTGCCAGCACAACCAAGCCACCAAGCAAGTAAAGAAACAATCGACGGCGTTGGACAAAGCGACTTCCCCGTGAAACCAGAACACAGGGCAGCTCGCTAGCAGAAGTGTAGCGCACATTCCCGCTCTCGCCCCCAGTAGACTCTGACCTAACCGGTAAAATACGATGATAGCCAAGACGCTGAAAAGGACATTAGCTGCAATGAAGCTGAGGTTTGCATCGTGAAATAACAGCGAGAAAAGGCTGCCCAGCTTTACGAATAAGTAATAGCCCGGTGGGTGAGGTTGGTGAATACGGACATCGTAGTGTTGCAATGCCAAGACGAACTGAATAGAGTCTAAGCCATATGGGATGTGGGCACGAAAAGGGATTCGCGAAGCAATAACCAATATACTCAGGCCAGCTTTTAGAAGTACCCCTTTATTCATGGAAATTAGATTCCAACGATTTCAATTCCACCTGGAGTTTTGAATCAAGTCCTTCGGTTCCCGAATCCCTCTGTCCAATCACTATCGTCTGCCATCGGACTAAACTTAATTTGAGAGCAGACGATAGTAGTGTGCGTGGGTCGAAATCTTGAAGGGAAGGCTTTCTTATCGGGGCGCCTGCGCATTCGAAATGGATTCCGTTCAAAGATCCCTAGAAGCGACTATTTCGTCTTGAAAAAATGATGGCTTGATGATCGTCGTAAATCACTTCCCACTCGTTCAATTCCTTGAGGGCTGTTGCTAATCCATAGTCGACGGGCAAAAGGATCCACTTGATTTTGTACTTGTTCAGCACCTCCCTGCAATCATAGTTCAGGTCCCTTATCTTTAGGTAATCTTCAATGAGTGGCTGGCCATACATATCAAATCTTCCATCCAGGAAGACCTTATATTCCGGATAGAACCGGTAGATTATGTACCCCCCCCATGAGTCGGTGGTGAATAAATTCCCAGTCGGTTTTGCCTGCTCGATGAATTGTGCAGCTTTGACAGGGAATTGGTTCTGATTAAAGCCGGCGTCGAGTACCCTCGTATCCCCCAAATAACCATGGTTCAAACAGGTAATGATCAGCGTACAAGCTGCGATTGTGGGAAACAGAATTCCCTTGAACTGAGACTCGAAAGAAGAAATCCGTTTTGAAAAAGCCTTGTAACTGTGCAGAGCACTTGACAGACTGAGCTTGGGAGACCGTAACTCATCTATTGAGGAAAGGAAACTAGTGAAGTGACCAAGCACTACAGGCACCACAATAACGACATACAAAGGGACATTGCGCCTTGAGTACAAGCTAAGATGGCTGAAAATTAC
>DATKMG010000392.1:0-5306 GCA_035541995.1 Terriglobia bacterium | reverse complement strand
CCAGGCCCGTGAGAAAGCGGATGCGATCGCCAAGGCAGCAGCCGAAAGCGTGGGACTCACAGCAGTCGGGAAGACAGACCGCGCGCGGCTCACGATGTACCTCGAGGAGCTCAAGCGAGCCGACGCCCGGCGTAAACTCCTGGAGCGCGAAATCAAGGAGCTCGTCAAGGAGATCCCCCTTGCCCAATATATCCTGTCGCTTCCCGGCATGGGGGCGGTGAGCTGCGGGATATGTGACTCCCCAGAGAAGGCCGCCGTCGATATCGGTGTGGTTTCCCAGAGACCCTCGCTGTATATTACCACGGATAAACGCGTACAGCTGACGGATTGACCCAATTCCACGTTTCAGGAGTGCTCAATTCGTTTGCCTGTTCGCGAGGTAAAAAACCAGCTGTTCTGTCGTTGCGGTTTATGAGATGTAAGCGCGGATATGCTGTTTGGGCGGTTTTACGCACGGTTAGGTGCAGTATATGATGGGCTTCGACTTACACGTCGGTTACCTTGCGGTCCCTCGCTCTTCAGACCAGCCGCTTGGACGTAAGGGGCCAGGCAGAGGTTGCGCTCTCATGGCTCAACCTTCTTCGTTATCGACGGTGCTGGTCGGGATCAGTCGTTGCGGAACCATGTGCCAACTTGCTTCACCACGTGCCCGAACGTCTCCTCGAGCAAGAAAATTGTTGTGTAGAGTCTGATCAATTTCTATGACCGGATTGCCCTGCGCTTGCAACTCCTTGCAAGCAGCTACTATCTCCGAAACGTCTCAGGATCCAAAGAGTTACGTCTACCTGTCCAAAGATTTTGCTCATGATCGGCCCTCTAGCGGGACGCATCAGGCGACCTCCAGGAGTATGCGCGTCAACTCGTCAGGCATATCGAGCATGACGTCATGGCCGGCGGGAGTCTTATAGATAATCCAGTTCTTATCCGAAACGAGTACGTCATAAAATCGCGTAAAGGCCTCTCCCGCGTATCCCTCGTTCCAGATAAACACACGCTTATTCCGGAGCCTGGCAATACCTCCGGCCTGTTTGAGGGGCTGATCAAACGTATGAATCGGATGGTTCACACACATGTGGTTGACCCAGGCCGCATCCTTTTCATTGACACGGAAAACCTCGGCTGGAATGGGTCGCACGCCCTTGTCTGACGCTGCGGCGTCAGCTCGCATGCGCGCAACCAGCTCCGGTCGCATGTAGTCCATCTGGCATTTGCCGTCTTCGGGAACGAAGGCATCCAAATAGACCAATCGCCTCACCTTTTCCGGAATGCGGTCGGCAACGCCCGTGATGATCATGCCGCCGTAAGAATGGCCGACGAGGACAAAATCGTCGAGTTCTTCCCATGTAATGACGTTGAGGATGTCGGTGATGTGCGTGTCAAGATTGATGTCGCGGTGGTACAGGTGCGAGCGTTCTCCAAGACCTGTGTTGGTTGGGGTGTAGACTACATGCCCTTTTGCCCGTATCCGTTCCGCCACGCGCTTGTAACACCAGCCCCCATGCCATGCACCGTGGACAAGTACGAAGGTGCTCATGAATTATTCCTCTTCTTGGCTCAGTATATATTACGGATCGGATAGACACCCATTTTCACTATCTTCCCTTTCTGCAACTGATCAATGCGTACTTTATCGACGCCCTCTATTTTACCTGCGCTGTACGATACCGGGGTGCTCGTTACGCTGCCCGTATCAAGATTCTTGATCTGGTAGAATCCATTCTTCAGTACGTCAGTTGGTTTCAACTTGTCAAGGGGCATCTTCAACATCGCGAGCCTCAGTGCTTCAGTCTGGATCATGCATTCGACATAGCCCCACTGGTATGCGATGTTGTTGACCCACTTGGCAGGGTGATATTTTTTCTGGATATCGGTCAGGAACTTCACGCCGGGTGTCGCTGTCTCATCCCACGGAGGAAACCCGCCCGCAACAACAAATCCGTCACCTAGTTCGCCCATGGCAGGAGCAAAAATGGGAAGGTGAGCTGGCGTGGCGCAGCCAAAAGTAAACTTGTAGGACTGAAATGGGCCCATGCCCAATCGTACCATCTCCTTCACCGTGGGCTGCGCTCCGGGATTGATCATGACACCGGGAGCAAGATCAACATTGTTCTGTTTGAGCCACATGAGCTGGGTAGTCGGCGGTGATATGGGAACGAGCGGCACGTACTGTATGCCCACGAAATCGTACCCGGCCTTCTTGAGATAAGCTTCCATCTTGGGTATTTCGATGGACTTACCCATCGCATTGTCGGCAGTGAGATAGGCCACCCTTGGCTTTCTCTTCTCCTTCCAGTTCTCTTTAAACCAGTCGGCTATGGCCGCGAGGCTGTCAGTGTAAAGGGGATAATAGGTGAAGATGGTTTCCGGAGGTTCCAGAAGAAACGGCCCCGTGGCCTGGCTCGTTGCCCCCATACTGTCCTGTTTCAATCTATCTTTCAGGGCTAGGGCTATCGGCGATCCGGAGCACCTGTATACGAGCATCCCTTTGCCCTTCAGTTCCTCATAAATAGAGAGCGCCTTGGCAGGCTTGAGCTCATCGTCCCTCCAGAGGAGTTCCAACTGTACGTCCGCGGGCCACGTCTCCTTCCGCCACGGTGCCAGATGCTTTGTCTCGTTGACGTATTTGACGTAATCCTCGAAGCCGACAAGGGCTGCTCCCGAATCTTCAGCATACGGTCCTGTGATAGACATGGTCCCACCTACATAGGCTGTTTTACCCGCAGCGTCAACACCGCCCGCCAGGACCAACAAACCGGCAAACAGAACCAATGCAAATATCGCTAAAGCCGTTCCTGTCTTTTTCATCCTCTCCTCCTTTCACCGCTGCGACATACGTTATTCGTTTTTATTCCGCCTCTTCACGCGAAAAAGGCCATAGCCTGAAGTAGGCTTTGACCATGGTCCACCGATGCTCAAGACCTCTCGGTTCAAATATCAGGAACAATACGAGGATCAAACCTCGCGTGATCAGTGCGAGCGATGCCGCGGCCTGCGCGGCAACCGCAGCGGAGAGTGCCGGACCCACGATCGTAACTAGCTCATCAAGCAACTTCAGAGAGACAGCACCGAGGATCGCTCCGGTAGTGCTTCCCATGCCGCCCACGATCAACATGCCCAGGTACCAGACGGAATCGATGAACGGAAACTGATCGACGCTGGCAAAGCCGTAATAATGGACAAGCAGAGAACCGGCTATGCCCGCATAAATGCAGCCGATAAAGAAGGCCTGCAGCTTGTAGCTAAACAGGTTGATCCCCATCACCTCGGCTGCAATGTCATTATCCCGGACCGCGACGAATGCCCTTCCCACGCGTGTTCGTGCTATGTTTGTCGTCACAACCGTGGCTAAACAGGCGAGTACCATTACCAGATAGAAGTAGCTTGCCTTGGACTGCAGTACGAGACTGCCTATTTTTGGTTTTGGCACATTCATACCGTCAGCCCCGCCCGTTAAGGGTCGCAGATGGAGCACAAGCCAGACAATGATGAAGTGTGCGGCCACGGTGGCCATGATAAGATAGAAGCCCTTGATTTTGAGTGAGGGCAGGCCGAAAATCAAACCGCTCACCCCCGCTGCAAGGCCTGCGCACGGTAACGCGACCCAGAATGGCCATCCAAGCTTCGCGGTCAGAATGGCCGAAACATATGCCCCGACCGCCATAAAGCCCACGTGGCCCATGGAGATCTGGCCGCAATAGCCGGTCAGGAGGTTGAGTCCATGAACGCTGATGATTGTGATGCCGATCATGGTCAGTATGGTCAGCACCCGGTCGCTGAAAAACAGGGGACTTACGGCGAGCGCCGTGAGAAACAGAGCGAGTACGCCCCACTGCGCAGGCGTGCGGAAGATAGCCATGTCCTGGCTGTAACTTTCATGAAGTGAACCGGCGCGTGAACTCATCAGTTAAATCCTTTCTATTCTCACCAATCCAAAGAGGCCATAGGGCTTGAAGATAAGCACGAGAAGCATCACGACGAACGGAAATATCTGAGCCAAGCCTCCCCCGGGCAGCAGAGGATCCAGATAACCGGCAGCTACATTTTCCGCTACACCCAGTATTATTCCGGCGACGATTGCGCCACCAATTGAATTCGCACCGCCCAACAACACAACGGCGAATGCCTTCAGGCCTATTTCGGCGAGCGGGATCATAACTCCCGACACGCCGCCCAGAAGCATGCCGCCGATCACTCCGACAACGCACGCAATTACCCAGCAGACGGCATAGACCGTCGTTGCCTTGATTCCGACGCTCTGCACCACCTGCAGATCTTCGGCAGTCGCCCTCATCGCCAGACCGATCTTCGTGTAACGGAAGAGGATCATGAGCAACACTACGGCTACGACGGAGACCATAAGACCGATAAGAGACTCGGGAGGCACGGATATGGCGCCTACCTTGAGGGTGAGGGTCGGCATTACTCCGTGATACGTCTTATATTCCCCTCCCCAGATCAGGGTTGCCAATCCCTCCAATATAACAGATAGGGCTATGGTCATCATGATCAGGGCCAACTCCGGCTGGCCCACAAGAGGTCGTATGGCGAGCCGCTCGATCACCAACCCCAGCATAATCGCCACAGCTATTGCCATGAACAGGCTTACCCATATCGGAAGTCCAAATTGAACCAGGAAGGTGTAGCCCAGATAGCCGCCGATCAGTACAAAATGACCCTGTGCAATGTTGAATGCGTTGGAACATTTCAGGATGATCACGAAACCTATGGCGACAAGCGCATACACCATGCCGAGCGTAAGACCGGTCACCACGAGTTGCAGAAAAAAAATCATCAGGCAGCTCCTTCAACAGTGTTGATTTTCAATGTAACCTTGCCGTCTAGCAGCACCTCTTGGTCGTCGTTATAGATCGCACTGATGAGCCCGCGGTAACGCTCTTGCAGGACGCTCTTCCTCAGCTTTCTTGTCCTGGTCAGCTCGCCTTCATCCGCATCGAATTCTTTATACAGGTTCGCATATTTTCTTATTCGGCTGGCAGGAGGCAAATCCATGTTCACTCTTTCAATATCCTGTCTGATCAAGCCGCAGACTTCCGGCACTTGAGAAAGCTCGGCGAAATTCGAGAACGGCACCCTTCTCTGTCCTGCCCACCTGCCGACCCTTTCGTAGTCGATGACGATGATCACTGCAATGTACGCGTTTTGAGGGCCGGCCAGAACCCAGGCGTCTCTTATGTAGGGGCTGAACCTCAGCCGTGCCTCAATTAATTGCGGGGCAAGCGTGCCGCCACTGGCGAGAGCCACATACTCTCCGATCCGGTCCGAAAAGATAATCTCTCCGTCTCCAC
>DATKMG010000391.1:0-4657 GCA_035541995.1 Terriglobia bacterium | reverse complement strand
GTCTAAACAAGGGAACGGAGTCCGCGGCAGCGCAGCTCTTGCCTGCGACGGTCTACACTGCGAAGAAGATCGTGACCATGGAGCGCAGTAACCCGGACGCTACTGCGGTGGCTGTGGCAGGCAAGCGCATTCTGGCTGTCGGCTCGCTCGAAGAGGTGGAGGCGGCTCTAGGCAACCGTCAGTTCGCCGTGAACGATACATTTCAATCCAAGTTCCTGCTTCCGGGATTGATCGATCAGCACCTTCATCCGATCCTCGGCTCTCTTACTCTCGCCACTGAAGTGATCGCGAACGAGGACTGGGTCCTACCTGATCGCACGTTCAAGGCAGCAAACGGGCCCGGTCAGTATATGGCCCGCCTAAAGGCGGCTGATGGAGCAATGAAGGACAAGAACGAGTGGTTGTTCTCATGGGGCTACCAATCGCTCTGGCACGGCAAACTAGATAGGAAGACGTTAGATTCCGTAAGTGTCACTCGGCCCATTGCCGTGTGGCAGCGATCGTGCCACGAGTTCTTCCTCAATACTGCAGCCATTAAAGCACTCGGACTCACCGAGGACGCGATGAAGGGCAAGGGCCGCGCCAGCGAGATGATGAACTGGGACGAGGGGCACTGGTGGGAGACAGGGCTGAATCTTATCTTGGAGCCCCTTCTCAAAGTGTTTGCGACACCGGACCGCATGACGTTCGGGCTGAAGCAGATGACTGCGTATCTCCACCAAAATGGCGTGACAGCCTATATGGAGCCGGGAGCACTTTTCACGCCCGATATCTGGAGACTTTACCAGCAAATACTGGGATCCGACGATACGCCTTTCTACAGCTATTTCGTGGTAGACGCGCGCACCCAGGTGGATTCCGGTCTCGGACTGGCCGAGTCGCTTGCTGCAACAGAGAAGCAAATCGCCATGGCGCCTCAGGGCAAAGTGTCATTTTTCCCAAAGCAGATCAAGCTCTTTGCCGACGGCGCGATCATTTCTCAGCTTATGCAGATGAAGGACGGCTACACCGATGGTCATCACGGAGAGTGGATGATGACACCGGAGAACCTCAATCAACGGGCGCAGCTCTACTGGGACGCGGGATATCAGCTCCATATCCATGTGAACGGGGACCTGGGTCTCGAAATCGTGCTCGACATGCTTGAGCGTCGGATGCGTGAGAACCCGCGCGCCGGCCACCGCTCGGTCATCGTCCACTTTGCCACCTCCACGGAAGAGCAAATCGCACGCATCGCCCGGCTCGGTGCTATTGTCAGCGCGAACCCCTATTACACTGTGGGTTTTGCGGACAAATTCAGCGAGTTCGGTTTGGGGCCGCAGCGTGCAGACGCGATGGTGCGGTCCGCATCGGTTCTGAAGCGTCACATACCTTTATCGTTCCATTCAGACCTGCCGATGGGACCGAGCGCACCGCTACATTTCGTGTGGTGTGCCGTCAATCGGGTCACACCCTCCGGCCGAACGGCCTGCGCTGAGGAACGTATCGGCGTGGAGGACGCTCTTCGCGCCGTCACTATCGAGGCGGCTTACTCATGGCAGAAAGAGAACGAGCTCGGCAGTATTTGCCCTGGCAAGATAGCCAACTTCACGGTGCTCGATCAGGATCCTTATGCCGTTGAGCCGATGAAGCTGAATGACATCCCGATCTGGGGAACGGTGTTCGAAGGGAGAATCTTCCCGATCCCTGCCAAGGCCCGCAAGTCTGCCGGCGCGATGAGAGGACCTTCGGTCGGACCTAGCCCGCTACCAGCGGGCCACGAAGACGCGGAACACCTTGACATCGGCGACCTGTTAGGACTGGACCGGCAGTTGGCTAGGAAGCTCAAATCCCGCATGGGGATTCCATCCGCTGGGAGTTGCCCGTGTGGTGTAGCACGGCAGGTGACCAGCGCCCTATTTGCCAACTGGAAAGAGCAGCAGAAGTGATGATGTGACACGTGACATGGCGATCCACATAGAGCCTGTTAATGCGCGGCTCCTGTTTTACGGTTCGCCCGGCTTGAATGGCGGCTCCTTGTCCGGTGGGACGCTTTGCTCTGACATTGCCATCAACATGGCGAGCGTCACGTAGGTTCCAGTGACGGCTGTGAGGTCCACAACCTGCTGCTCGCCAAGAAGGGACTTGGCACGGTTAAATGTTTCGTCAGAGACCTTATGCTGTGTGGAGAGTTCCATAACAAAATCGTAGACTACGGCCTCGTCTGGTTTCATGTTCGCCGGCCTCTTATTAGCCTTGAGATCAGCCACGATTTCCGGAGAAAGCCCCGTTTTGATCGCAAGCGGCGCGTGAGCGAACCATTCGACCTGAGATCGCCACAGGCGACCCGTGATCAGGATAGCAAACTCATTGAGCCGCAGCGGGACCGATGTATTCCACCGGAGGTAATGAAGAAGGTCAAATATGCGTTGGCCGAGCACCGGACTGCGCAACAGTGTATTGTACGGGCCGCCCAGCCCCACACTGGATACCTTCATAATTTGCTCCCCGAGCGGCCTCTGTTGGTCATTCAGTTGGTCAAGCGTTAATTGTGGAAAGCGTGGTGGCTTAGTTGCCGGTGACAAGTCGGTTGCTATTGCACCCCATACCAGCCACACAACCATGGCGGCAGTCAAGGAACATAAAACTGTCCGTCTCATTGTGGTCCCTCCCCATTTTCAAGTTATTAGGCGCCCGACAGCGAGTCGGCTCGAATTCGTTTTACGCAACAACCAAATCAGATGGATCAGTACCTGTCACAGCCGATGAGCGTCTGCCGAACTCATATTGCCCTGAGCATGACTACGATCACAAATCTTCATGAAACAGGAAATGCAGACTCTTTCCACATCCCGAATTCCCCTGATTGCCGGCATAATGCTGATAGGGCGATAGATAAGTCTAGATTCTGAAGCAACCTGGTTGTCCATGTCAAAAGGTTTATCAGACATCTTGGTCTGAAACAAATTCCCAAGTTTCAGCCTATTGGAGAAAATTAGCGAACTTTGAAACCTGGCCAGGCGCGCTGTTCTCATAAGATAGCCTTACGCTTGGCTTCGTCAGTCTTCAAACCCGTTAGGGTCTTCCCGGGTCCCTGGGCATCACCAACACAATCAGTACATCTGGGAATCAGTGTCGCGTGGCATAAATTTTCAACATTGAGCAATGGGAGTGACCTTTTTTGCTGCTCCAGGGCGTCAGATAAGCTATCATTTGTCGGCCAGGGTTGCTGGAGAGGCGGTTCGGAGAGATAGTATCGCGGATACGTGGTCCGCGAAGGCGTTTCTGCAGCTTAGATCAAAATCAGGCGTGTGGAGGATTTTGGCACCGTGGTTCATCGCAATCAACTTCCGGCACATGCAGAGGAGCAGACGTTTCTCGACAACGTTCAAAAGGGTAGGGTCTACAGGGATCAAGTATGATAGAGCTAGAAAAAATTGACCACATTTGCATCGCGGTGAAAGATCGTGCACAGGCCGAAGCACGCTTCAAAGATGTTTTCGGCCTGGAACCTGACGAAAGATATGTGGATCAGAACGAAAAGATTGACGTCGCTCGGTATTATATTGGGGACGTAGGCTTGGAACTGGTGGCTCCAACAACTCAGGACAGTGAGGTTGCCAAGTTTATCAGGCGTCGAGGTGAAGGATTGTTCCTGCTCTCCCTGAAAGTCCCCGACACCGGTAAAACCCTGGACGAGCTCAAGCAAAGACCTGTGGAACTTATAGATCAGGCGCCGCGCACGTGGCAGAAGAGTCGATTCGCATTTCTTCATCCCAAATCCTTGTTCGGAGTACTATTTGAGATAATTGATTGATGTAGAGGTGCGGGTGTGGCCAAGGAGCAGAGTTCAGTTTACAAAGTGATAACGCAAACTATTCAGAACGGTGAACCTGTTCAGCTAGTCTGCGACGGCAAGGGCAGTTATTTCTTACGCCGGCATTCGATCTGCGGTGAGCAACTGGGCCTCAGTGCTCCTCTACATAGTGACCCGGCGGCCCTGGCAGAGGCCCGTGAATTGTTTCCTGACCATCTCCCATTCGGCGGCCTGCCTGTTGATGCCACATAGCATCCGGAACTTCCCGGCACTTGACGGTGTCGATCCGGCTTTTGGGTAGCGTCACAATAATCGACATAAAGTACGTGTGGCTTTGTGATGATCCAGCCTCTCGCAGCATCACCGCTGCGAAAATTGTTCCTCGTTTTTAATGCCAATCGGTATCATGTGGTTTGCTGGTCATCCGGGGCGTCCGTCAAGAGTTCCTCCAGTCGCTCGAACACAGGCTTATCATCACAGCGTCGGACATTCAGCACGTCCTCAAGTTTAGCCACTTGGTTGATTATCTGTTCGAGGCGCCGCTCCGAGTTTAGGAGCAGCCACATACGACTCTGTTGGCCGCCGCCTAGAGGAAGACACAAGATCCCTTCCAGGTTGCAGGCACGGCGAGAAAAGAGGCCGCAAATATGGTACATGACTCCGGGATGATTGTTGACAATCAATTCCAACACCGCGCGTCCATCACGAGGAATAATGCGGCTGCTTTCAGTCTCACGAGACGGCATGGACACGGGTTTCACCTCCTATCATGGTCTTGTTGGCGGCACCGGGGGGAACCATCGGAAACACGTTTTCGTTTCCACCGATAGCAGCGTGGATAAGACATGGCCCATCATGATG
>DATKMG010000390.1:0-4107 GCA_035541995.1 Terriglobia bacterium | reverse complement strand
CCTGAGCTTCGTTGGACTCAATGGGAGACTACTCCTTGACTGTCTCCTTATTAAGTTTCAGTTTGGCAATCCTGTGTCTTGTATCAATGCAACTCCAATGCCGAAATTCCAATATCCTCGTAACGAATTGATCCTGCAAGGACTCGGAATTTTGAGAAGAGAACAAGCGTCCAAGCAGGACATCAACTTCAGACACTTTTAGTATCAATTTAAGTGTGTTGTATCATTTTGAAACACGTCTCCAAAGCACTTAAGTCCAGCCGGAGAGTCCCAACAGGAATGTTGCGTTGCTATTGCTTCATAGGGAGGAGAGTTTGCGGTCCAAGGTCGCACGTGAGATGCCAAGGATCCGGGCAGTCTGTCTTTTATTTCCGCACATCTCGGATAGCACCCTTTGGATATGACGCCTTTCCGCGGTCTTCAGCAGTCGGTCCCCATTCGACTCAGGTGAGTGTGCAGACGGGCTGCTATCAGCCATCGGAGACGCTTCCACTTTCTCGAGCATGATGACATCAGCCGGAATTACGTCTCCATGACTCAAAGCGACCGCTGCTTCGATAACCCTTTTTAACTCCCGTAGATTTCCTGGCCAATGGTAAGAGAACAGGAGCTGAGCAGCCTTGGTGTCCAGTCCTGTGATCGATTTACTCTGGCTGCGGCTGGCCGATAGAATCTCCGCAGCAACTAAAGAGCGTAGGTCGTTGGGTCTGTCTCTCAGTGGCGGTATGGTAATCGTAAGTCCGCTGATTCGGTAAAAGAGATCCTTCCGGAAGCGGTCGGCGACAATGAATCTCGACAGGGGCAAGTGAGTGGCTGAAATCAAGCGCACGTCGGCTCGCTGTAACTTTTCCGAGCCGAGCCTTTCATATTCGCCGTATTCGATAGCCCGCAGAACCTTGGCTTGGGCGACAGTGCTCATATCTGCGATTTCATCGACGAAAAGAGTCCCACTATGAGCTAACTCGAATTTCCCTTTCACTTGGTGTTCAGCGCCTGTGAATGCTCCTTTTTCGTGACCAAAAAGCTGGCTGTCGAGCAGCGTTTCACTTAACGCAGCTGCATTGAATGCGACAAAGGGACCTTTGGCTCGCTTGGAAGAGTTGTGGATGGCGTGAGCAAGCAGAGTTTTCCCTGTCCCGGATTCCCCCAAGATAAGGGTCGGAAGTTCTGTTCGGGAGGCCAAGTCTGCAAGTTTGAGGCACATGTTCATTGCGGGATCACCGCTTTTGAAATCGTCCAGGGTGTAATCCCACTGTGGAACTAAGTTCTTTGCGTCACAAGGCATTTTCATCTTTTTCTCGGCGTTTCAGCGAGCCCCTGTTCATGTGTCGGAATTGCTCCAATCCGAAACGAATAAAGACTCTCACAGTTCTGCAGTTACTCCAGCTTGCCAATCCGGCCTGCCATGGGACCCCGTTTCCAATAGGGGCTCACTCCCGAAAAAGTAGGAATCAGCCCTAGCGGAGAATGCACGGGCACCCTTTCAGCCTCCAAAATTGGGATGATTGGCTCAGCCACAAATGGAAACCTGGAAGCATTTTTGAGTCGGATCATTTCCTTTTACCAGATGCAGTCGGTCTTGTCAAATTTGCATACTTCAAAGGCGCAAGCGTTAGAAGGACAAGGCCCCGGGTAAAGAACAATGCCCGACTTTCTCGCTAGTGCCTCAGAATGAGACCCGTAGTATCACAATAGTGCCAACAGTCGCTCAATATGAGGCCATTCCCGTCCTTTCTCCCTCTTTCAAATCAAAACCGGCTTCATATCAACAGATTCTAAGCCTTCTTAGTATTGGCACATCATTTGCTTCTTGAAGGCACAAAGATAAGAGCCAACCAACCAATAGAGTTTGAGACGACCTGGAGGTGGGCCTTTGGGATGGGCACGTGCGTAGAGGAGGCCAATGGAGGCAGAACTGAACACACTACTGTAAGGAGCGAAAGTCATGGGGGAAACTGAAGAAACCTTGAAGAAATGGTCACAACTGGTGGCGCAAGCGTGGGCTGATGAGAAACTCAAGCAGCAACTGATGGACAACCCGATACAAGTGCTCCAGAAGCATGGGATCGACGTGCCTGCAGGGGTAGACATCCGTGTGGTGGAAAACACGGACAAAGTGACTTACTTGACGCTGCCGACTAAGCCTTCGGGGGGTGTGACGGAGCTAACCTCAGGTCAACTGGCAGGCGTAGGGGCCGGTGCCGGCTGGTGCGCCTGTAATGTGTGTTGTTGTTACGACCCCACCTGCATTGTAATAGGGCCCGTTACGATCGTAACGTTACCTAAAAGATGAACTGGCACATAGCTCGCTTCGCGCGAGGGTTAAGTACCAACCAAGGGGGGTGTTCTCGTGTCTAAAGAGAATGTTGTCCTCTTCGCGATGGCAGCCAACCGAAAACCCGAGCTGAACATGTGTCTAGCTGAGACCGAGGAGACTGCTGACTGGGTCAACATTGCCAGCGACGCAGGGTTTGAGTTCACCGCTGAGGAGTTCTGCGCGGTGATCGAAGAGACGATCCGAAAGAAAGTCACGACGGACAATGCAGTGATTGAGTTCGTTTTGGCCCGGCAGGCAATGGGTGCAGGCGAACTGAGCCGGAGAGCGCTTTACTCCTTCATTGGCGGCGTGTCAAGAACTTGTGACTTTCAGTCATTTTTCCTCCGGGGCGCAGGAACCTGAGTGCCGCCCCTTGTGCTTTTGAACTCGCGCCGGTTTGCGAGTGTGACGGAGAACGGGAACCGTGTGTGCCGATTCTACCTCTGGATGTTCTCAGAAGTCATGGATGTCTCGTTGCTGTGGCTGGCGCTGTGCTTCGACAAGCTATGAGTAACACTTGCAAATCTTCTTCGAGGCCCCGCTTGATGGGCAGGAGCTCTTTCGAGAGGTGGCGAAAGGTACCCATCCAATGAGTGTGCGGCCAACGAAGGGCATCGAACGGCCTGCCGTGTTTTTCGTTAACGGCTTCGGTGACCAGCTAGTGGCACTGCCTGCGATGCGTGCTCTTGGGCAAATCTTCCCCGGTGGCATGCAGCTGCTACTGGGCGAGGGTATGCTCTCGTTCTTTTACCGGGGCCTGCCGACCCGAGAGGCTGTTCGGGTCTGGTGGGCAGATTCCGAGAAGGGGAGAATCGACGTCGACCGAATCGCAGCTACCACCGAGTCCTGCGACCACTTCATATGCCTTGCAACCGCAGTTTCAGACTCGGTGCTGGAATTGGCGCGCAGGATGGGCGCGAGCAGGACGATGGGCTTCTTTGAGATGTTTAACGATTATGTGCCCTTCGACCACTCTTTGCACATGTTCGACCAGTTCTTCTCCATGCCACAGCGGTTTCGACCTGACCTCCGGTTTGACGACTTCTCCTTCGCACCAAGCTTCTCGCCCTCGGCGGAAACAGCTGCCGAACGGTTCATTCGCAAGCGCGTGGCACCCGGCCAGCCTATCTTGTTTGTCCACCCCGAGACGCTTACCTACAAAATGTGGAGCCCTCTTTCGTTCTCGTGGGTGCTAGAGCGCTTCCTCGATGCCCACACGGAATATACGGTTTTCCTCGCCAGTGTCTTGCGTTACCCGCTCGTTCTCGAGCGCCACCAGCATCGGATCATGCGCATCGACGAGCACCTTGAGCTGGTGTTGGCGATTTTAAAGCATGCTGACATCTTCCTTGGCATCGATTCTTGCTTATTGCACGCGGCGGACCTCCTCCGCGTCCCAGGTGTCGGGCTGTTCGGTCCCACGGATCCGCGTCGGTGGGGGTTCCGCCTTTCGGATCAGGCCCGCTCTATCTGGGGAGAGGGATCGATGGAAGCGATCCGCCGCGAGGTTGTGCTCGATGCGCTGTTGGAAACGGCGGAGGGTGTGCAGCCGCGGGGAGAACCAGCACTCTGTGAGGTCGGTCACAACGATAATTGAGTGAGGTAAAAACTCTCATGATACAACGGCCGCAATTCAAAGCTCATTATCATGCTGAGAGCATCAAAGATGAAGGCATCTTGATGCTGTCTGAGATCGGCCACTCGGTATTGAATGGCCGCCTGTTTGAATTAGTCACTCCCTTGATCGATGGCCGGCGGTCGGCGGATGAGATTGTGGAAGAGCTGCAATG
>DATKMG010000389.1:0-4978 GCA_035541995.1 Terriglobia bacterium | reverse complement strand
TTTCACGGCTCGAATAACGAATGGCATGCTTCTGCGATGCATTCCAATCTGCACAATTTGCTTTGACTTCTTGACGGCAGAAACCATTTGCGCACTCTGGTCAAGGTTCAGAGACAAGGGCTTTTCAAGATAAACGTCCTTTCCCGCAGCCAGGGAGTCCAACAGATTCGGACAGTGATGGTGATCGGGAGTAGCAATTACAACGAAATCGATCCCTGGAAGCGCTAAGAGTTCCTTGTAATCGACAAAACCCTTTGCATCCGGTGGTGAGTCTTTTTGGGCGGCCTCGAGGTTTGGCTCATAGACATCGCAAAGGGCCACGCACTGGGCTCCCAGTTTCTGGAAGGCGCTATTGAGCCAGCGACCCCGGCCTCCGGTGCCGACAGACCCGTAAGTGGGCCGGTCGTTGGCTCCCCAGGCACGCCTTGGAACAAACAGGGGGGCAGTAGCAAGACCCACTCCCGCGGTTTTCAGAAAAGTCCTGCGAGTCAGATTCATAAATTTACTCCTCCTCACCAGTGAGTTTGTCTCTTTTCAAAAAGTCGAACCAATCCGTACGCTGCCAAGTGCACTAACACGTAAACCATTAGGGCCACCATGTAAGAAACCCTCAGCCTGTAACGGCCCCTAAAGACTGGGTCAACAAATAGTCCTACAAAAGGACCAAGAAAGGGGTGAGTCAGTGCATTGAGGAACTGCTTAAAGGTGCTCGATTCACTGGCTCCGGCGAGATCCAGCAGGATCTCAAGACCGATGAGCCCGTAAAGCAGACAAAACAGGTAGTTGACTACTAAATGGATTCGAGTGAGTATCCGCAGAGAGCGAGGAGGATTGCTATCGTTTGAGTAAGAGGTATCTTCCATAGTAGCTGAGACGTCTGAAAGGATGGAAAATCGGAGCAGTAAGCGCCCTGGCAGGCAATACTAATACAAGAGTCCATCACGAAGCTACAGGCAACTCTATGCACCCTGCACTACATTGAATCCATGACAGGCGCGCACTGGAGATGGCAGGGGGATATGCCTCCAGGTGGAGAATTGCTTCAATGTCATCCCTGCTTCCGTTGGGTAGCAGGTCGCAGCACGGCTGATGCTGCGGTTCCAGGTTGAATTGAGCGTCTGGCCAGTTCTTGCTCAGCCAGATGCCTATTGATGGCAGGAGCCAATAGCTTGAGTACTGTTACAGGTAGAGCACTCGTGAAATGATATCCCCCGGCGTCTTTCCCTAATACCAGGGCTGTGATAACTCCGAAATAGCGATCATCGATGTAGAAGACGAAGGCAGCCGTTCGGTTGACAGGATGAGCTGCGATCAATCCCCCTCCCCGGCTAAACGTCTTGTATCGATTGTCGCCGGATCCTGTTTTTCCGCCCGCAACAACCGGTTCTCCATCCCGTGTGACAAAGGCATGTGAAAGGCGGCGTGCAGTGCCGTCTGAGACCACCCCTGCCAAAACCTCCCTAATAGTTGTCGCTACTTCTGCCGGCATTGCTCGAACTCCCTGTGCAACCTTGGGAACCAGAACCGTGTGGTAGGGGGTGTTCGGAGCAAACTGCAGCTCCTCGAAGCGGATGGTCGGCTGGAGCCTGCCTTCATTGACAATGATTCCCATCAACTCCGCCAGCGCAGCAGGACGGTCCGACGAACTACCAATCGCCGTAGCTAAGGAGGGAACCAAGTGGTCAAAGGGGAATCCTAGTTTCTGCCAGTAGGGCGTCATGCGTGCAAATGCATCCTGTTCAAAACGGATTCGAAGTCGAAGATCTTGAGCGTGCCTGTTCCGCGTTTGAAAAAGCCAAGCGGAAGCTTCTTTCCTGGCTTCTGGGCTGTGCTCCCAGAGTTGACCCCAGGAGAGCTGGGGGTCTTTCCAAAGCTGACCAGCCACCCAGACTTTCAGAGGATGAAGATTTAACAAATACCCAAAATCTGCGATGGTCAGTCGAGGATTCCCATAAGCCCGAATGAGACGCTCAATATCTTGGGTAGAAAGATGCAACCCCCTGGCGGCCATCCAAGCAGAAAGAGCGTCCTGAGACTGATCTTGAGGCCCCGTATTCCAAGCAAAGAAGAGAATTGCCAACTTCCTGGGGTTGTCTTGCTGCCTTCCAAGCAATTGTTGGAAAATATCCTGCGGCGAGGAAGAGCGCATTTTCTGATATGTGACCCACATTGCCTGTTTGGATTCCAGGTCTGCGATTTCCAGGAGAAGGCGGTGTCGAACCGGGTTGTGCACGTCGCTTAGTACTAGCCCGGGGTCATAATCGAGCCGGGCCTGATGGAACCTGACGAGGTCTCGCATCAGCCGAATGAAGACCAGATTGACAGACCGGGAGGTGGCTTCCCTGATGGTCAATCGGCGGCCATTGTCATTCGGATCAAAGTTCTCGAACGTATGGGCTCCACCACCGGTAAAGAAGACTTCACCGGGATTGGCAGAATAAGTCCGGTCCAAAGCTCTATCCAGGAAGCTTCCCAGAGTCAGACCTGGAGAAGATCTGAGAGTCTCAGCGGCCCACAAACTAATCGGGTCTTGGGGAACTACTGATTGAGGATCGCGGAACAGCGGGTCTCTATAAAGTTCGGCAATGAGAGTAAGGTAATGGGCCAGGGTACGGAGCTTGGCAGTGCTCCCCAGTTCCATTTTTATCCCTTCATTGATATCCAACGGTTCTGGATAATTGTCAGCCTGGACTCGCAATAGGTTGCCTCGATCGGTTTTTTCGTAGAGCAAAAGGCTATAGATCAGTTTTCTGGGATCTCCCTGGGACAGCAGCCGCTCCTGGCGCAAATTATGCGCGTCCACAAAAACAGGATCCGTTAGATTCTCAATCATCCGGGTCGCGTCATTCTGCAATCCAGAATCAAGAGTGCTCCGAGCATCGAGTTCCAAGCGATCTAAATCATACAGACTCTCAGTCCCCAGCAGTTTCGAAAGGCTGAGACGGATCGAGCTTAAAGTCTTCTGCCGGACCGAGAATGCACCGGGAGAGAAAGCCGATTGCGAGGCAAAATGGACTCTGGTCTGATCAAGCTGGCTGGCAAGCGCGTGATCGACGAGTCCCGCTTCCACCAGCAAGTGCGTGTAGTAGCGAACACGGGACTCCAGCGCATCGCGATCCTGCAGAAGGTAATAGCTGGGCGCCCTGACTGCCCCTAGTAAGGTCAGGACCTGCTTGAAGGCCTCGACCTTTTGCGGTGTAACACCCGGAGATTTCAGTGCCCGATCGACATCCTCCAAGCGAACGCCAAACCATGCCTGGAGGCCAGAACCAAGCCCATTGATCTCTCCATAACCGGGAACAGCGGCAAGAGGAACTGTGTTCAAATAATCCAATACGATTTCGCGCCGAGCCTCCCGAGTGTCCAGGCCCGAGCGGTATACATTCAAGGTGGCGCTGAGCATCTGGCGCATTTTATCACCTGCCGAGAAGGTCCGGCCCTCTGGAGAATAGCGGTATTTCTCAAGTTGGGTGGCCAGGGTGCTGCCTCCCTCCAATCGAATCGGCAGTCCGAGCTTCCGCCCGAAAAAGGTAAACCCTGCCTTGGCGAGACGATCCCATTCGAGCACCGGGTTTGCAGAAGGAGGCCTTGACTCAGTCGCCAATTCCCGATTTTCCATGTAGAGCAAGGCTCCTGCCGTCAAGGCTGGGATGTCTCCATACCTTCTGTAACACTCAAATTGAGAGTTGGCGTCAAAGATGAGGTCTCCCCTCGAACTGCGAATGGATAATCCGGCTTCCACCGGTTCCCTATAGGGCGGGGTGATTCCCCACCGGGAAAGGCTTGCGAGGGTGGGCGAGAAGCGAGATTGTTGGGCTACCTCGAATCCACGGCTCTCAAGACGCCCTTCATATTCGGGAATCTGTACATAGCCCCGTTGAAGATTAAACGGGCCCACCTTGGGAAAAACGATACGGCTGCTGGGCCCGGACTCCACGGTGTAAGTGAGGCGCCTATCAAACAAGTGAAGAATCCGGGATTGAAATGCGGCAGTGCGCATCTCAAAAATCAATGTAAAAGCAAAAAGGGAAAGGAGGAGCCCCCAGAATAACCAGCGCGGAGGTTGTTTGAGTCTAAGTTTCAGCCGCTGGAATTCAATAAAGTGACCAGCGAATAGAACATCGCCACCAAGAGCTGAGTGTACCCAGCTCAAAGTCCCATGCACAGCTTCGTCATGATTTTGGTTCTTATGCTGATGCAAGGAGCGTGGGCTACAACGTGGGGGATCCATGACAGCCTTCTCTTCCTCTTATCCACCAAGAATTCATTGATGGCGAAAGCGTGCCGATTCAAGAGCCATTAACTAAACCATGTTCTTAGATGCATCGAGACAGTAAGGGGTTGATTCAGTCAGGTACTACTCACATTCAAAACACGAGTTTTCTGCCATATCCCATCCATTTTCTGTCGTTTTCCGCCTTCGTATTCTTGCGTATAGTTTCCAACGTTTAAATTTTTCTGTTCAGCAAGCATAGACAGGGTAGAATCTATGTTGGGGTGGCTCCGTAGTTTTCCTCGGTGCCGTTTCCAGAGTCTCTGAGTACCGGCTTCAATTCCTGTCCTGAGAGAAACTAATCAAGGAGATAACATGAATGCACCATTTCTAAGATGCCGTCTTGCGTTTGTGATTCTGCTTCTTTCGGTTTGTCTGGCTTGTTACGGGGTCCATGCTTCGCATGGTCCGCGTACTATCACAGTGGCCCAATCAGGGACGGCTGATGTGGTGGGTGCCGACAACGTCGCCCTCCAAAATGCGGCTGACCGGCTGCGTCCCGGCGACACTCTAGAAATCGGACCCGGCACTTACGAAATGAACAACAGTCTGTTTGTCCCTTCAGGAGTGACAGTTCGCGGAGTGCAGGGTCAGACCATCCTCAAAAAAAGTCCCGGAGTTGAGAGCCCTCTGAGCGATGATGGAGATTACGGAGAAAGCCAGATCAGTGTCGTCGATCCGCAGAAGTTTCGGCCAGGCATGGGA
>DATKMG010000388.1:0-3825 GCA_035541995.1 Terriglobia bacterium | reverse complement strand
TCGGTGCTGAAACGGGCACTCAGAAAGGCCCTCAGGATTTCTTCGGCCAACTTGATCCCGATAATCCAGGCCCCCATGCAGAGCAGATTCACATCATCGTGCTCGACACACTGATGCGCACAGAAAGTGTCATGACACAGCGCAGCCCGTACGCCTTTAATCTTATTCCCCGCAATCGTAGCGCCCACGCCTGTGCCGCACACCATAATGCCCCGCTGGGCACGTCCTGTCAGTATTTCAGTCCCCACCTTCTTGGCGATGTCGGGGAAATCGACAGGATCAGTCGAATAGGCGCCAACGTCATTGACAGAGTGGCCCCATGAGCGCAGAAGTTGAATGACTGGCCCCTTCATTAGAAAGCCTGCGTGATCGCTTCCGATTACAAGCTTCATTGGCGGCACCGCACTCCTGTCGGATGCCAGAATTGATTGGCCTTTTACGCTCGCTGCGGCGAGTGCTCCGTTGTAACAGAAAACGCGGCGATCCATTGAACTACTCACTCCCTTTCCCAACCTGCTTTGGCCTGCCCTCATCGCGATATTTGTGCTGCTGTAAATAGAAGACTTATGGAGTTCAAGTTTCCATTACAACCGGATCCTGTGATCTCTGGTAAGTCTGAGCCTCTAGTGCTTGGATCCGCTCAATGGTTGTGGGATGAGAATAGTAAAAGAAGCTGTAGTACGGATGAGGGGTCAAATTGGAAAGGTTGTCCTTACTTAACTTGACCAGACTGTGCACCATTGGCTGCGCCTCTCCCAACACTCCGGCGGCAAAACGATCAGCCTCATATTCATGTTTGCGGGACAACATCGAAAACGGGGGAAGCAGGAAGAAAGTGAAAGCTCCGGAAGCAATGCCAAAGATGAATAAGGCTGCGTAAGCCGAGGCAGACCGAAATTTGAAAGCTTCGTAAAACCAGGATGCTTGGACGAGGCGGGAAAGTACAAAGAATCCCAATAACGAACTGCTTAGGCTGATCAGCAACCCCGTTCGCACGTGTTTCTTTACGCTGTGTCCCATTTCGTGGGCCAGGACGGCCAGCAATTCCCGCTCTTCCATTCCCTGTACCAGTGTATCAAACAGTACAATTCGGCGGAACTTGCCAATGCCAGCGAAAAAGGCATTGGAGTGAGTGGATCGCTTAGATCCATCCATGGTAAAGACCCCGGAAATTCTAAAGTTCACTCTTTTCGCCAGTTCCTCGATTTTGTCCTTCAGACCACCCGATGAAAGGGGAGTCAGTTTGTTAAATATGGGCAATATCAGAACGGGAAACAGGGCTGCGATAAATAGCTGGAAGAGTCCGGTAAGGACCCAGACATAGAGCCACCAGAATCCTTGCCAGTACTTTTCCATAAACCAAAGTGTCCCGATCAAGAGCGGCCCTCCGATGGCAATGGTGAGTGCAAGGCTCTTCAGTTGATCTGTCATCCAGATTCTGAAAGTGGTCCGATTGAAGCCATGCCGTCTCTCAATAACAAATGTCGAATACAAGTTAAACGGGAGAGAGAGGAGATAAAACAAGGCTGCCATTATGGAAAGAAATATGACTCCTGCCAGAATTGCAGAATCTCCCCGGGACCGAGCCCATTGATCGACCCCGCCGAAGAAGCCAGTCAGGATCATCCCCCACAAGATGGGAACTGCCAACAGCGAGCGAATCAACCCCAGATGAGTCTTGTCCCGAGTGTAACGGATACTCCTCTGATATTCGTCCAGGCTGATCTTATCTCGAAAGTAAAGCGGCACTTCGTTCTCATGCCTGGCCACATATCGAAGATTCAAGACGGTCAGCCAGAGGCTAACGCCGTGTTCAGCTAAGTAGAAGAAAGCAAATATCCCCAGAAACCAATTCGACACCATGAACCTCCATATATTCGCGGCAGCCACAGCAAGTGTAGCATTCCTTTGAGGACATTAGCGAACTGTGGAGCTGCATTCCAAGAATTTGGACGATCACGATCCATTCCTTTTCATCAAATACTCAAATACTAAGGACAGGCACTCAGTCATAGGCACTCGGTCCTGGCAATGTATGCCCCTGCTGCACCTAATGAAAACCATTATTTATAATTTAAGGGTTGATCCCAATCTTCCGCTATCGCATAGTGGTTGGCCTACTATGCATCAACGTGAAATAGCGAAGAATTCGGCAGCCAAGTCCTCCAAGTACGTTCATGTTGTTCTCTCAAAAGCGCAAGTCGTAACCGAGGCGAGTCCTGACATATGGCCCTTTCCAAACATAATCACCGGAGTGGTTGATGTAACCTATTTCCTTGTCTGTTGTTACCAGGCATAATCCATTTCGAAAGCGTCCAGCGAACCTGAACCGAGGAGGAATGACAATTTCACCATGGCAATTGATGAAAGCATACCAATCATCCTCACATACAGCCGCCAGACCTTCAGAAAAGCCACTGGCCCACGCAAACCTCGCAGGGATGACAACTTTTCCATCGCGGTTAACGTAGCCTTTTTTTTCACCCATCTTGACTTCGGCAAGCCCTTCGTTAAAATCATAGGCCACTAGGAACTGGGCCCTGATCACAGGCCAACCTGTAGGATCGATATAGCCCCAGAGCTCCCCTGCAGGAAACCTGGCTCTTTCTTCTCTGAATGGCCCAGCTACTATTCCCTCGAACCGGGGGCTAATGACAAACTCGCCAGACCTATCGATGTAACCCCACTTTCCGCCTGCTTTCGCTGCCGCCAAACCAGAGGAAAATTCACGTGCGTCTTCATAAGCAAGAGCTATTACCTCGCGCCCGGTAAGATCCAAGAAACCATAATCCTTGTCAACAGCAACCCAGGCAAATCCCTCTTTAAACGAAGAATTGAGGGTGTATCGCGGCTTACCAACAACAGCTCCAGATTGATCGATGTAGCCCCAATGCCCCACAATGACGACTGGAGCCCTTCCTTGTGAGAACATGTCGCCTGACTCCAGTATGGGCGAGATAACATCGTTCCCTGATACATCAATATAGCCCCACTTTTTGGCGATTTTAACTGCCGCCAACCCTTCCGAAAAGGGGTAGCCGTCATCATACCCAGGCTCTATGACAAAAGTTCCTCTTCGATCAATGTAGCCGACTTTATAATTTAGTTCACTCCTGCCCTTTCGAACGAACACGGGAAAAAGTACTTCATTTGAGTTGCTCATCGTTATTCATTCCACAACCAATATCAATCCTCACCGCCAGACGACGTAAATGACGGACAGTATGGATGGGCCAGCTGGTCCAGTATCTCTTGCGGCATCACTATGAAAGGCATCACCGACTCAGTTGCCCCTGTGGCAAGCCCTCTCAAGATTGCCACAGCACCTGCATTGGCTGCCTCCAAACGTACTAGGAATTTGCTGATCCCCGGATTCCGGGACTCCAAAATCTCTCGCGCCAACTGCTTACATTCTTCAGTCGTAAGACGGGACAAATTTTCTTTACCTACCCAGCGGAAATAGGCGGAAATAGGGTCACCCATTAAAAGGCTTTGTCAAGCAAAAAACACTTCTGCGGAGGCGTCGAGAGGACTTTTTCGACAAAGAAGAATATTCCGGACTGCCCCTGCTGGGGCTGTGCGCTCCCGTCGCGTTTCTCCACCCCCGGAGTGCATGAACCTTCGACTTCCGGATCTTGCCGGTTGCCCCTCGCCACTCTGACCGATTAGCTGCCCCCCTTTCCCTGGGAAAGTGACGGGCAGGAAAACCCTGGGGTCTTCGCCTTCGGGCTGGAGTTGTCCCGTTTGCACACCCGTCGTTTCGTTGTGTCGGTTGTCGGACGGTCTGGACCGATCCGCACCAGTCACCCATATGGGTTAAGGCTT
>DATKMG010000387.1:0-3181 GCA_035541995.1 Terriglobia bacterium | reverse complement strand
CCCGCAGTGAGCGGTCGAAAGTGACGTTCTTCGTGGACTTTTGCGTCGAGTCTCCGAAGGGAGACAATTTCCCGGCATGGCTGGCTGGACTTTCTAATGTAGATTGACACCGAAGGGAGGGTCGGCCAACACGACGTTACATTCCGGAATACCTGTGTGATATCATAAATAAAAGCCTGCTAAAATCCTGACACGGTTGACAGATGGTACGGAAGTATACTAGCGTTGCAGGTTTTGAGTACCCTAACGAAGACTTGTCCTGACGGCTCGGTAGCCGAATAACAGGGTGGATCCCATGTGGAAATATATCCAGTTTGCATTGAAGAACTCCCTGCGAAACAAGCGACGGACCTTTTTGACCATTGCCAGCATCACAGTCTCTCTTTTCCTGCTGGGAATGCTCTTTGCTATGTACCATGCCTTCTATTTTCGCCAAGGTCCGCCTGAGCAAGCTTTGAGACTGGTGTGCCGCAACCGGGTTTCCCTGGCTTTTCCCCTTCCTGAGTACTACGAGGCTAAGATTCGTCAAGTTCCTGGAGTCCGCGAGGTGACCACGAGAAACTGGTTTGGAGGGGTTTATATCGATGATCGTCCGGAGCACTTCTTTCCTCGCTTTTCCACGGATCCGCAGACCATCTTTAAAGTCTACCCAGAGTTGAAAATGGACCCGGACCAATTGCAGGCGTTCCAGGCGGATCGGGCCGCCGCTGCCATTGGAAGAACTCTCGCCGAAAAGCAAGGGTTCAAGCTGGGTCAGAGGTTCACTATTAAAGGCGACATCTACCCTGTGAACCTGGAGTTCACACTTAAGGCGATCTTTGAGGGGAACGAAGGAAGCAGCGACAATGTCATGTACTTTCATCGGAAATACGTGGAAGAATCGTTACCCGAGGCACAGCGGGGATCGGTTGGCACTTATTGTATGCTCGCTGATTCACCTGAATCCGTTCCTAGAATTGCCCGTGAGATTGACGACATGTTCCGCAATTCCGACCGACAAACCAAGACAGAATCTGAGCGGGCATTCCAGCTGAGTTTTGTAGCGATGCTTGGGAATGTTAAGGTTCTACTTCTCAGCATCTGTGGCGCCGTGGTCTTCACAATTTTGCTGGTTTCAGCCAACACGATGGCGATGTCGGTCCGTGAAAGGGTGAAGGAAATTGGTGTCTTAAAGACCCTTGGATTTACCACACCCAAGGTGCTATTCATGATTATCGCGGAATCGTTGTTCATGGCGGCAGTTGGCGGTTTTCTGGGATGTGGGCTGGCCTTTCTGGTCTGTTCGGCTTTGAACCAGGTTTCCTACGTGAGGCTGATTTTCTTCGCGGGAATCGTGATGCCGCCCACTGTTTTGGCGGTCAGTTTGAGTGTCGCATTAAGTATCGGCTTTATGAGTTCGATCATTCCCGCAATGAGCGCCAACCGGATCTCTATCACTGAGGCACTACGCCATGTCGGCTGAGAGGCTCGGGCCGCCACGCAACATTGGAACGATCCATGATGCATGGACCTCTAGCGCGAGCTCATAGGCGGAGGTGACTCTTCTCTTTTATGGCTCTACCTCTTTCATACAATTTCCGGAACTTAAGGGTTCGCAAGACCACGACTGTTTTGACGGCATTGGGAATTTCACTGACCGTAGCGGTCTTGCTGGGCATCCTTGCCATGGTTGGAGGGTTAAAGTCGGCTCTTAGCTCAACCGGTCATCCGCTAAATCTGATCGTGATGCGAAAGAATTCCAGTTCGGAACTCATCAGTCAGATCCCTCGTGAGGCTCTGACCAGTATCCGGTTCAAGGAAGGAATTCAGAAGCTGCCCAATGGTGAACCCATGGTTTCGGGGGAAATCGTGACTGTCATCAGCCTCCCCGGTAAAGGTGATCCTGAGGGATCCAATGTAACAGTGCGCGGAGTGTCGGAAATTGGGATCAAGATGCGATCGGAGGTCACCATTGGCTCAGGCCGCTGGTTTCAGCCAGGCCAACGGGAGGTCGTGGCGGGGCGGGCAGTGGAGTCACGCTACCAAGGCGCATCTTTGGGCGACTCGATCCGATTTGGTCATGGGGACTGGAAGATTGTTGGAATATTGGATGCCAGGAAGAGCGCTTTCGAAAGTGAAATCTGGGGCGATTTAAACCAGATTGCTGCGGATTTCAACCGAAATGATCTGCTCTCGTCTGCGTTGGTCAGGGCTATCGATCCGGCTGCTCTGCAAGCCCTCACCAATAGCATGTCCGATGATCAGCGGCTTTATCTGGAAGGGAAGACCGAGTCGGACTATTATGCTCAGCAAACGAATTCCGGTCGCCCTGTGCAATTTCTCGGCGTGTTCGTGGCAGTTATTATGGCTGTTGGAAGTTGCTTTGCTGCAATGAATACCATGTACGCGGCGGTGGCACGACGTTCCCGCGAGATTGGGACCCTTCGAGTATTGGGTTTTTCCAGGAACAGCATTTTAATCTCATTTGTGGTTGAGTCTCTCCTCCTGTCTTTGCTGGGCGGTCTCATTGGGGTACTGCTCGTTTTGCCGCTTAACGGACTTGAGTCAGGCATTGGTAACAACGTCACTTTTAGCCAGACTGGATTTGACTTTAAGATCACTCCAGCTATCATAGCGTTCGGCATAAGCTTCGCTTCCATTATGGGGATACTGGGGGGGCTTTTGCCGGCGAGGACTGCTTCGAAATCTGATATTCTCAATGCCCTGAGGGAACTCTAGCAGGGAAGGGGTCGGTGAGCGCTCAAGTTCATTCGTTTGAGACTATAAATGGCGATCCTTCTTTTCCCTGATTTACTTGATGCCAACAGAAAATAAGAGTGTTGAACCGGACTTACAAGGCCTGAAGATTGATCGTCAGAAACGGGGGGATGCGGGAAAGCCATCCCGCTGGGCCATGGTCTGGATCGTGGGTGGAGTGGGTCTCATGGTGGCACTGGGGTTCTGGGCGACCACGCTGAGGCTGAGCGGACGAGCGACGGAGGTGGAGATCTACCGGGTGGCGGCCGGCAGTTCGAGTTCCGCCGGAGGGTCCGGCATAGTCTTGAATGCAGCGGGCTACATTGTGGCGCATCATAAGATCGAATTGACCTCCAAGGTCGTGGGGCGGGTGGCCTGGATCGGGGTGGAGAAGGGAGACCGGGTCAAGGCGGGGCAGGTGCTGGTGAAGTTGGAGGATGCGGAG
>DATKMG010000386.1:0-4847 GCA_035541995.1 Terriglobia bacterium | reverse complement strand
TGGAAAGTTTCGAAAACTCGAGGTGAAGACCGATATGAAGGGAGTGAATCTCAAGTATCGGAAGGGCTATGTCGATCCTCGGCCCTTAGATGTTTTGGCGGGCACCAAGGGGGAACGCTCCCTGATGGCTGCCGTCTCGTCACCGACTCCCGCCACTCAATTGCCGTTGACTTTCCGCGCGGTCTACTTCTATGAGTCTCCGGGGCTAGCTCGGATTCCCGTGGTCGCCAAGATTCGGACTGCTTCAATCGATCTGAAGAAGAAGGGAGGACAACTGGGGAGCGAATTGAATGTCATGGGAGTCGCTTACGCCGAAGATGGCAGCGTAGCCGCTCGTTTCAGTGAAGTCATACACATATTGTTTGACAAGGAGAAAGAACAGACATTCCGGAGTCAGGACATCCCGTACAAAAACTACTTCAAATTACGTCCCGGGAAGTACCAGCTGAAGTTGGCTGTTTCGGATGAGAAGGGGAAAGTTGGATCAGTCGAGGAAGCCTTGGTCGTTCCAGTTATGCCGGAGTCGGGTTTGGCTGTCAGTAGCCTGGTTGTGGCCGACCAGTTGACCCGCCTGCCAGACCTCATTCAAAATTTACAAGCTAAACTATTGGATGATGCGGACCCTATGGTCTTTAACGGGGTACAGATCACCCCTTCGGCGGGGAATCAACTTCCCTCAAACTCTCCCTTGCGCGTTTTCTACAAGGTCTATAATCTCCCCGGCGCAGCAGGACAACGGAAGTTCGTAGCAAAGATCCAGTTGGTGAACGACAAAGGAGAAGCTCAGAACCTGCCACCGATTCCCCTCGACCAGAATGTGTTCGCAACTGGCAAGTCTGAGATAGTCGTCGGGCTAATCTTACCTCTGGAAAAGACGATTCCCGGAAAGTACAAGCTGGTGATTGAAACGGCGGAAACCACCTCAAACCAGGCAGTGACCGTGCAGACCGATGTTCAGTTTTTGTGAGGAGGGGGTTAGTTTTTCCCTTGGAGTTTGGAGGTACTCGAATCGGCAGGAAGCCGCTTCATCTCTCGAGAAATGCCCAGTCTGCGCGGGTCGTGGAGCGGCCCGATGGCATTAGGCCGGCCTTAAAAAGCCGGCCTAGATTCAAGTGGCCGCGATGCGGCTACGAAAACATGAAGAAACCAGTGTGTGCGGAAGTTCTGCCTTCCCGTCCCGGAGTACTTTCATCAACGCGTTCCTGTTGCTGCTAATTCATGGTTTGGAAGGGGTGAGACGCACTCCCGCAAGCCTCGGACATAACCCCTGGATGACAGCCAGGGCACTCAAGTAAGCAAGTCCTGCAATCACAAACATCGGAGTGTAGGTGCCGTACCACTCCAACACATACCCTGCAATCTCGGCGATAAGCATTCCTCCAAGAGCTCCTGCAACCCCCCCAATCCCAACGACGCTTGCGACTGCTTGTCGGGGGAACATGTCGGAACTTAGCGTGAAGAGATTGGCCGACCAACCTTGGTGGGCTGCGGCTGCCAGGCTGATCAGCAGGACAGCGCTCCATAGCCCTTCAATGTGAGTGGCGAAAACCACAGGAGCAACAGAAATGGCACACAGGAGCATTGCTGTCTTGCGAGCTCGGTTTGTACTCCAGCTTCGTTTCAGTAAGGCAGAAGAAACCCATCCCCCCGCGATGGAACCCACATCGGCCACAAGATAGACCGTTACCAAGTACCACATCATGTCGATGGTCTTGACGCCGTGGACACTGTTCAGGAATTTGGGAAGCCAATAAAGGTAAAACCACCACACCGGATCGGTCAGAAATTTGCCCAACGCAAAGGCCCAGAGCTGCCGGTATCGTAACAGAGGAAGCCAGGCAATCTGAGTCTCCGGGTCGGGTGGGTCACTCTTGATATATGCGAGTTCTCTTGGAGACAAACGAGAGTGACTTTCGGGCCGTCGATACATGAACAGCCAACCGACAGCCCATAGAAACCCCAGGGAGCCGGTTGCAATAAAAGCGGCCTGCCAACCCCAGTGTATGGTTATCAGAGGAACAGCAACAGGAGCCACGATCGCGCCGATATTGGCTCCGGAGTTAAAAATGCCGGTCGCCAGCGCCCGCTCCTGTTTGGGATACCATTCGGCTACAGATTTAATGGAGGCAGGGAAGCTGCCGGCTTCACCCATGCCGAGTAGAAACCGCCACAAGCTGAACGCAAGCACCGATGCAGCCAGAGCATGTCCCATTGCTGCCAGGCTCCACCAACTTATGGCAAGGGCGAATCCGAGCCGCGTGCCAACTCGATCGATGATCCGGCCAGCCACCAGAAACATTACTGCATAGGCGATCTGGAAAGAAAAAACGATGTTCCCATAGTCAATTTCAGACCAGTGGATGGTCCTCTGGAGGTCCGGCGCCAATATGCTCAGCACTTGCCGATCGATGTAGTTGATGGTGGCTGCAAAAAAGAGTAAACCGCATATGATCCAGCGAAAGTGACCAATCGACCTAGATTTGTCCAATAAGTCCGGGCGACGTTTTTAATGTTATTGAAGACAAAGAGGCGAAATCACGCGTGTCAATCGATTTTTCATGGCTTCCGTCGGGAGATGATGGAATCGAAATGGGCGCGTGGCATCCTTCCATAGGTTCATTTGCTCCAGTTCGCCCCAGAAATTTATCTGCAATTCCGGATCTTCCGCAACACGGATTTGCAATGCACAACAGCAGATCTTGCAGAAAACCCTCGTCCTTCGTATCCTGTTATGTGTGGGAATTACCAAAGAATTCATAGGCCTGATCCGACGGACGTGGATGTCGGTCTTCGCGTCTGGGGCTGGCTGTCATCCGAGGTGAAACTAGAATGCCAATCTACGAGTTTTACTGTCCGAATTGCCACACAATTTACAACTTCTTCTCCAGGAGTGTAAATACCGACACACGGCCCGCCTGCCCTGGTTGCAAGCGAGATAGCTTACAGCGGCGAGTTTCCAGGTTTGCCGTGGTGTCCGCAGGCAAATCGGAAGGCGAGAAGAGCGAATTCGATCTCCCCATTGACGAAGCAAAAATGGAGAATGCGGTGGCTTCATTGGCCTCTGAAGCTGAAGGCATGAACGAGGAGGACCCTCGGGCTGCGGCTCGGCTCATGCAGAGGTTCTCGCAGATGACAGGCCTCAAGCTTGGCAAGAACATGGAAGAAGCTCTCAGACGATTGGAGTCCGGTGAGGACCCCGAGGCGATAGAAGCTGAAATGGGTGACTTGCTAGAGGGGGACGAGAGCCCATTCGAAATTCCAGATAAGAAAGCAGGGCGGAGAAGCGCTTTCCCTCCTGCCAGGGATGAGACGCTGTATGAAATGTGAAGTCTCGGCAGTGCAACCGTAGAAGTAGAGAGAAATCCCGAGTTCGGCGATGTCAAAGCGAACGTTTGGCAGAGAGGGGAATTTAGTTGTTCAGACCCAACTCCGGGTTTCGATCGTGTGACTGAAGGAATGCGTAAGCAAACATGGTCGTAATCTGAACATCGAACCAGAGGGTAGCAAAGAAGCGAATCGGCGATATCCAAGGAAAGCGGTACTGACGGACACGATCGACGATGCGTTGCCAGTTCTCATTGATGTCCGTCCGAGTAAAGACACGTCGATTGGCATAGAAAAGGTTCCACTTTTGCCAGTAAAGGGAGAACTTGGACGGGATTTCCAGAGTAGGAAGTTGGGACTTGGCTCGTTGATAGGCAAGGTGAAGCTCTGAGACGGTCAGGCGGCGCTCCACCAGACCATAGATGCGACCCATTTCCTGCACTAACCGCTGCTCGGCGGCTGTGCGCGGCCTGGTGTGGAGCCAGAGCTCCTGTGCCTCCCAAAGAAGTTTGACAACGCCTTTCAAATAAATCCTGATCTCTCGGGTCCGGCCTTTCAGAAATTCCCAGCGCCCGGGAACGGGAACCCCGCTGCGCATCGCCTGGCGGCTCTTGCGCCGGAAGAACCCTGCCATCATAGGATGACGTCGTTCCAGGATGGCAGCGTTCTTATACCAGATATAGTTTCTCATGATGTCCCAGTAATTGCGCGCTGAGGCCCGCGACAGGACTCGCTTCATATTGTCGAAACTGTAAAAAGTCTCCCAGGCTTCGTAATACAGTTGTTTCAAGGAACCGGGAACGGGGAAATTGGGAAAGTTCGTGGTCTCATGGATCGAATCGTACTTATTATAATCCGGATCCATGTATTCGGCCTTGCGCGCCATTTCGAAATGATCTCGCGAGCCAGGTAAGGGGGTTAAGATGAAAAATGACGCTTGTTCGACCTGGATTTCCTGCATGAGCCGCTGTAAATCCTTCCGGATTGACTCTTCAGTATCGTGGGGAAATCCTAATATGTAACCTACATGAGTCGCCACCTGGGCATTGTGCCAAGCCGAAATCAAGTTCGAGTAATCTGACGCTTTGTTCTGTCCCTTGCCTGCGTCCTTCAGGCTTTCGGGATTGATGCTCTCCATCCCGATAAACACCTGGGTACAGCCCGCCCGACGCGCTTTGGACACAAAATCCCGGATCTTGTAACTGAGGACGTCCACTTGCATCATGAACCTGACATCGATCTTTTCTTCTTCGCGGAGGAGAATAAGTGCGTCGAAAATACGTTCCCATTGTGGGTTTCTGGCAAAATTGTCGTCCGTAAAAAAGTAGAAATTTACCCGGTTGTGCAACCAGTTTTCGCGAATGGCCCGGGCAATCGCCTCTGCCGAGCGCACACGCATCTTCCGCCCTTGCACATTGATGATCGTGCAAAAACTGCAATTAAAGGGACAACCCCGCCCGCAGTCAATCGTGCCGAAATTGGACGCCATAAAACGCTTCATCAGTCGGCGGTCTAAAAGGGGG
>DATKMG010000385.1:0-15650 GCA_035541995.1 Terriglobia bacterium | reverse complement strand
TACTAATGCTGGGTGGCGGGGCTTTACCCAATATCTTTTATTGTGTGCATTTGCATCGGCGGCATCAATCCGTGTCAAATTATCATGGCTCGGGTGCGGCACTAAACTGGGGACTCAGCCTGTTGATGGCGGCACTATGGGGCGGCAGCATTTTTCTTTATGGGGCTGCCACACCCCTCTTGGGTGATCTGGGACCTTCCATCGGGTGGCCGCTCAGCCTGGCCGTAGGCATATTAGTGGTGAATGTGATGGGCATGCTCTTGGGTGAATGGCAAGGGGCAGAAAAAAAGACAATCCGACTCATGCAATTCGGAATTCTAATATTGTTGGTGGCCATCTTCATTTGTGCAGCGTCAACAAAGGTGAGGGGATAATGATAATCATCCCGGAAGTCTGCAAACGGTTTTACCGGCAACTCGTGGTTTCGTGCCAGGCTGCCGAAGGGGACCCCCTGCGCAATCCGGATGTCATGACGCGATTTGCCAGGGCAGCCGTAGATGGGGGAGCCGCCGGAATCAGGGCCAATGGGGAGGACGATGTGCGCGCCATTCGCGCCGCTGTCCAAGTCCCCATTATTGGGATTTGGAAGAGCCTCCAAACTGACGGGCGCATTCTAATTACCTCTTCGTTTGACGAGGCCAAGCAATTGGTTCGGGCAGGGGCAGACCTTATCGCTCTCGACTGTACAACCCGGGGTCAAAGACTGGGGGCTTTTGATCGCTTGCGACAAATTAAAGCCGAATTGGGAGTTCCGGTAATGGCGGACATTGCCACTCGCCAAGAAGCTCAAGCAGCCGAGGCAGCCGGTGCCGACCTCGTAGCTACCACGTTGCGGGGCTATACGGCTGAGACTGAACACATCCGCTCTTTTGACTCCAGCTTTGCAGCTGAATTGATTCACTCCTTGAGTATACCCGTCGTTGTGGAAGGTCGAATCGGAACCCCGGAGCAAGCCAGGAAAGCCATCGCCATGGGAGCTTTTGCAGTGATTGTCGGCACTGCAATAACCTGTCCGCGGGAAATGACAAGACGGTTTGTCAATCAAATCCAGCTTGAAACTTCCAGCACGCAGGGAGACTCCACTTTCATTGGGATTGATCTGGGCGCGACCAACACCAAATTCGGCCTTGTTTCTCGAGATGGAGAGTTGCGCTGGACTGGCACGGAACCAACCCCTCAAGGTGGAGGACGCCAAGTCCTCTTGGACCATCTTAAGAAGATTGCCAGGCAGGCTCTGGACCGCTCCAGTCGATTGGAACCTGTGCCCAGAGCCATGGGCATAGCCACTGCCGGATGGGTGAACCCCTTTTCGGGCGAAGTTGTTTACGCTACTGAGAATTTGCCGGGTTGGACTGGGGCTCAAATTGCTGCCCCACTTCGTGATCATGTGGGCATGCCTGTGGCAGTCGAAAACGATGCCAACGCTCTGGCGGTTGGTGAAAGAGTCTATGGCATAGCTAAAAACGTGAACGACTTCGTATGCATGACACTAGGAACAGGTTTGGGAGGGGGGTGTTACATTCGGGGAAAGCTGAATCGAGGGGCCCATTTTTTTGCCAATGCGCTAGGGCATATAACGGTCCAGGACGCAGGAGAGCCTTGCTCTTGTGGACAGCGCGGCTGTCTGGAGGTTTATACCAATGCAGCCGCTCTGGTCCGGTATGCTGAAAACAGGTTTCCTTCCGCCGAGGAAGTCATCAAGGCGGCCAATGCGGCCGACGACACAGCTCGAAAGGCTATTCAAACCCTTTCCCGCTTCCTGGCAATCGGGGCGGCCAACATCGTCCATCTGAACGACCCCGAACTGCTGGTTCTTGCCGGGGGACTAGTCCAGAACAACCCCATCCTTTTATCGGAGTTCACTTCCCAACTGGAAGACAGGATTACCGTGCGGGAGAAGCGGCACCTGCGGATCTCTGTTTCACAGTTAGGATACTATGCCGGAGTCTACGGCGCAGCTGCTGTGGCAGGTGAGATAGCCAGCCAAGAAGACGCTGAACGTGCTGGCGACTAACCATGTCATTCATCGCCCAATCATCACAAATCGGAAGAACTTCCCCCAATCCTGCAGTCGAGGCCAGAAGGCCGGGACTTTGCGGCGATAAGCCGCATACGAATCAGCAAACCGCTCCAACAGTTCCGGCTCCTCAACAAGACGAAGCCAAATGGTCAACCCGACCGGCATCAGCAGTCCGAATGCAATCGAAAACCAGGTCCCACGCCACAAGCCGAGGGCCAATCCAATATGGGACACGGCCGAATAAACAGGATGACGAATTACAGAATAAATGGATGCATCCACCATTGGGCTCTCTTCAGGGAAATAGACATAGAGCATCGCCAGGTTGTCGATCCCAAACGTCAAGACTGAACGGGCCCACAATAACAAGCCGACGACCACCAGATAGGCGGCCGGCGCAATGAGAAGACTACGGGCCCAGTTCCATGGCAGACGATCTCCTGGCAGGTATGCGGTGTGCACAATAGCTGCCATAATCGTTGGCATGCCCGGGAGGATGCAGCGCACGAATGCATTCCGATAGGCAAGGTCTCCCCATCTGGCGCGGTAGGCCTTACGCCTCCAGAAGAAACGAGCTGCAAATAGAAACCCAGCTATGATCGCCCCGATCTGCCCCAGTCCGGTATATGTCGGCCACAGATGATCGATGGTCAGCAAAATGGCAGTGGCAGCAGCGAAGATGACAAATCCAATCAACCCGACCAGCGGTTCACGCCCTTCGCGCAAATCGGGTACATGAGCTGCCAGCTTTTCGAACCCGCGGATGTCTGGGCGTAACGACATACCCTCTCCTTCTTTCATGAGAATCTCAGTTCTGGTAGCCACGACAAACGGCCTTTGGTTTGTCGTGGGCTGGTCGCCGGGGTCAAATGGGTCGCTGCTCGGGGGACAGCGGTCCCACGATTGGCTCCCATCCATTTTCATCCGTACTGGCCAGTACTCGCCGCATGTGGCACTTCCATTCACTATCATTACGTCTAAGGAGAGGCCTTCACGGTCTTTTTGGCCTCTCTGAAGAGCTGCAATTCCTTCCGGGCTTCTTCCTGTTTTCCTTGCTTAAGGTAGATCCGACTTAACAGATAGTGGGCCTCAGCATTCTGAGGATCGATTCTGGTGGATTCTTGCAGATTCTTGATGGCTGGCTCAGTTTGGCCAAGTTTGTCGAGGACCAATCCCAATACATAGTAAGCTCCTGACGACTGCGGGTTCACTTCTACGGCTCTTTGGGCGAGAGGTAAGCTCTCCGGGAAGGAGTTTTTTCGCCATAGGAATTTGGCAAGATGAAGGTAGGGTGACTCGTCGTGGAGATGTTGCTTTTCAGCCAAATCAATGGCCTTCTGATAGGTGGCCTTGACCACCTCCGCTCCTTGCAGTTCTTCTTGGGCCAGCCCGAGCAGGTCGTAACCTTTCATGTAAGTTGCATCCAGGCTAACCAATGCCTGAAATTCACTCTCTGCCAAAGAGAAACGGTTGGTGGTGAAATATAGGAGACCCAAATGCAGATGGGACAGAGGTTCTTTGGGCGCCAGTCGGATTGAGGTTTTCAGAGAGGTCTCGGCAAGCTCCATTTGATTCAGTAAAACGGCATTTCGTGCGAGGAGCAAACAAGCCTCCGGGTCATCCTTCTCGATGGACAGGCTGCGTTTCAACTTCTCTTCAGATTTCTCATGCTGTTTCTGCTTGAACAAGAGGAGAGCTTCGAGGTAAAGCGTATCCGGAGATTCCCCCTGATGGGACAGCTGCTGGTTCAATTGTGTTTGTGCTTGCTGCAATTGGCCGGACTCGATCAGCCTGGCTATTGACTGCCTCACACTGGAACGGGAAGAGAAGATTGGTGAATTAGGCTCCTGACCGGAGCGAGGAAACGCCGACGCCGCACTGATAAGCATGGCGGCTGTCATGACTCTGGTCCAGACGTTCATCGGCCGAATACGCTGACTGGGAAGGCGACGCGCTCCGCGACCGCTGTCGCTCCGGAGCGGCGGTAGCCCGGTTCAACTTGCTCGCCGCTCGGAGATCGGCTCCCACGCTACCCCTAAGACCGCCATTTTCATCCGCAGTGGTGAACTTGAAGAGGTCATGGGGCACATTCATGAAAAAGATATTCGTTCAAGATGGTCTCCCCTAATCCCTTAGGCGTGGACCGGCTGGCTGACGAACTGCTTGAGGTACTCGTAACTCTCATCCATTTCCTCCAGCAGTTTCTCCTCTTCGAATTCAAAAGCATGGATCAGTTCGGGGAACAGGTAGACCTCTTCGGTCCCCGACTGCTCAAGAGCCTCAAGGACCTTGTCCATCTTGACCACGCCTTCTGCATTGTGCGCCTTGCTGAAGCTCCAATGACGGTCCCAGATACCATCCATTTGCTGCAGGTGGATGGCAGGCGAGATCTTTCCCAGTTCCCGAAGCCAAAGGTAGGTATCTCGATCCTTGCCCGTCACCTCATAACTGCACTGATGTCCGACATCGAGCAGGAACTGGATGGGAATAGGAGTATTCCGATTGAATCGTTCATATAGACTCTTGGCTTCGTCCAAATGAATCAACCCCTCGCGACCAATTGGCGTAGGTTCCCAAAGCACAAACTTTAAGCCCTGGGCTGCGGCATAGCGAGCAAAGGCCTGCATTCCTTCTACCAGCGTGTCCATCAGGAATTCGCGTTTTTTGGGATCCCGGTAATCCTTCACGCTGGCGGCGGCTATCGGGCCCCCAACTCCCTGGGCCCCCAACTCCGCAGCAGTGATCGACGCCAGTTCGCACCACTTCAGGGCATCTTTCCTAAATTCCGGAAACGGGTGCAGCAACAAATTGTAAGAATAGGCGCCTAGACCTATGAAGGCGCTATGGATCTCGAAGCCGTACTTCCGGGAGGCCTCTCTGACTTTGGCGCACATGCTTTTGCGGGCGTCCTCGCTAGTTCGCGGATCAAGAAGATCGAAACAAAATTGGACGTGCTTTAAGCCCCAACGCTCGGTGATCTGTCTACCCCATTCATCGGGCTCGGGCCAGCGTTTGGCAGCGTAGATATTGTCAATCCCTAAATGGACTTTCATGGTTCTTTCTCCTTTTCATTGACTTTGGTTGGCATCTTCCAAATAAAGCAAAATTGGCAATTCCTAGTTTTCGCTATGCTCTTCCCCTCACCCGACCTACGTGAAAGCTTATCAAGCTTTCACCCCTCACCCCGCAATCAGCGGGGAGGGCCAGGGTGAGGGGGGTAAAACAATGCATTCATACCTCTAAATATGTATAACACAGTCAAAATATAGCAATGGGATTAAATAAGGATCCTGTTCCACGCGGAAGGCGCAGTGGAGCAATCACGACCAGGAACTCCCAGCGACCTTCTTCCTGGCAAACCTTGATCAGCTCTTCGAACTGGAGGCTGTCAGCACAGACCATTCCCATGGCGGCGATCTGAAGAGCGTGGATGGGATAGGCTATCCCTTCGACGTTACTGGGAACGGTTTCACCGTCGCCGTCAGGCAGGAATACGGCCACTTTGCGTTCGTGGAGCCAGGGTATGGTATTTACGTGTAACCCCGCCTTGCCCTCCCCGTCGTAACCGTTGTTCCATGGCCCCAATTCAAGCCTCCGCCGGTGGTGGCCGGTGCGGAAAACGAAAATGTCGCCCTCGCCGAGTCTTACCCCCTGGGCCTTTTCTGCCTCCTCCAGCTCTTGCCGTGTCACGGCCTCGCCCGGCTCTAACCACTTAACCCCTCTCAGGCGGGGAATATCAAATAACACGCCGCGACCGACAATGCCCTGTGCGTATGCGGTAATGTCCTGGAGCGTTGCACCGTGGGAGGTCACGCTGCTGGCGGGTTTGCCGTTGTAGAGCATTCCCTTGTACGCAATGTGACAAAGGGCATCGATGTGAGTGTGGCAATCGCCGTGGAATTCACTACCCAAGTAGTCTGCGGCAAATTGGGGCTCACCTTCGCCGGAATGGATATCGTACATTCGGACCATGTGGTGCGCAGCCGGCCGTGGATTATCCGGTCCGGCCACCGTATTGATTGGAATGGCCAGGGAAACTGAACGGCCTCGACGGACCCCTGCTGCTGCGGCGCACACCCGGGCGGGGGTGAGGTAGTTGAGAGTTCCGCGTTCATCATCAGGCCCCCAGCGTCCCCAGTTACAGACACTCTTGAAAAGTTGATCAAATTCTGATGCAGAAACATGAGTCGGTGTCGTTTTCATAGATACCATCCATGCTCCTTCCAGGCTGCCATGTAGTATAAAACTGGCGATGTGCATTGACCATGCCATTCCCTTCGAATGAGGGTTCCCGTCCGATCCACGAAACCCAGTGAGGTTTCATTCCTGCTCATTGGTCAATCTCATAAAAGTGCCGCATGAACTATTTAAGCTAACCACCGCGCATGAAAACGATAGGGCGCGGTAACCCCACCGCGACGTTTTTCAGAATTGCGGACGGCTAGGGCCAGCCGTCCCTATCCAAAACTCGCAATTTCATGACAACAATTTGTAATCATCCTGCCAGTATTCCCGCGTGTCCCGGTCCCCTGGGGATGATCGGCCAGATATCCACGACGACCCCATTCTCAACCACATAGTACGCGTCATAGAGATTGACCGTACTGGGGGCATAACCAGGTGTTAACTCAGCAGTGTCCCCAAGTTTGAGCTGGCAACGCTCGTCCACATCAAAGAGAGCATGCTCTTCGGCAAAGTAACGTGCCTGATAGTAAGGATATTGGACCAGAGAGGGGAGAACGAAGTCAATCCCGATTGATTTGCGCCCACTATCTAAAACTATGGTGTTCCCGTGCTGGATGACCACTGTTCCCAGTACCGTCAGAGCACGGGAAAATCCCGGCACCAGATTGCCATGAAAATTGTCCATGAACACATAGGAGCCTGCCTGGATCTCGGTAACACGGGGATTGGCTCCTGTAATGTCGTATGTGCCAGTTCCCCCTGCTGAAACGACCTGGCAGGCAAATCCTGCTTGGGTCAGGCGATCAACCACACTGCCCAGATAATCCATTGCAGCCCGCGCCTTTTGAATCCTGACGGCACGGTCCGGCTCCAGCATGCAGTGACCTTCATATCCTTGGACCCCGCGGAGTTTCAGTCCGGGTAACTTAGCCAGGCACTGTGCCAAAGTGACAGCTTCTTCCGGGGAACGGACTCCACCACGGCCCATCCCTACATCCACTTCGATTAAAACATCCAGTTTGCTTCCAGCCGCACAAACGGCACCGGAGAGATCCTGAACGTTTCGAACATCGTCGACTGCCACGCTCAAATAACCGTGTCTGGCTGCTTCGGCTAGAGCCTGGATTTTCTCGCGGCCACCCACCTGGTTGGCGATTAACACATCCTTGATTCCTGATCGACTCATGACAATAGCTTCCCAGACAGTAGCCGTACAAACACCAATTGCCCCGGCCTCGATCTGAAGGTGCGCCAACTCCGGACTTTTCTGGACCTTGACATGAGGGCGGAGCTTGGCCTTCAAAGTGCTCAGGCGATCTGCCATAAACCGGATATTTCGCCGAGCCACGTCGAGGTCGAGAATCAAGGCTGGGGTCACTAAATCTTGGCGCAGTCGACCCATGGCAGACCGATAGGCCTTCCGCATGTGCTCATGTAGTTGATTGATCATAGAAATCGTCCTTGCCCTGGTTTGGAGTGTGGCGCACACATGCCGAGGTTGGACATGTCTGCGATCTGATTCGGAGACATCGCAAAGGGCACGATGTCCGCGCCACCCTCGTGGCTACTACTTGCCCCGTTTTGACGCATATCGAAGCCGTCACGGCGCGTCGCTGGTGGTTCCGTATTTGTAAAGAAAACGGTGCCTTTCCGAACGTACATATTCTTCTGGGATTGCAATCACAGGTCCCAATCCGCCGGCTGCCAACATCATCATGGCCGCCTTCTCCAGGATCTGACTGGCCACATAGGCCTCCTCCAAGTCGCGGCCACAACAGATGACGCCGTGATTAGCCAGCAAGACAGCGTTTTCTTCGCCGATGGTGTTGGCGACTTCTTCGGCTATCCTCTTGTGTTGACCGGCGGGGACATAGTGAGTGCAATTGACTTGCCCTCCAATAATCTGAGCCATGTCCTCTACAAAAACCGGTATAGGTCGGTGGAGGCATGAGACTGCAGTCGCATACGGAGAATGACTGTGGATGGCAGCCCCGATGTTATTCTTCTTGTTGAGCAAAGCTCGGTGAATCTCGGTTTCCGAGGAGGGAAGCCTGTTCCCGTTCAACACGTCACCGCTATGCGAGACCGTGACGAAATCACTGGTCTTGATCGCGTTGTACTGGACCTTGCTGGGGGTCACAATCAGACCTTCTGGGACCCTGACGCTGATGTTCCCCCAAGTACCGACAAAATATCCCATCTTTTCCAGGAGTCGGCATTTTTCTATGATCTCTACCTTAAGCGATTCGTGATTATCTTCGCCCATGTCTATTCTTCCCTGTTTATGATTTTGGAGCGGAGGTCCCAAAGGTCCATTTGCCTTTCTGCCGTCGCTCGGTAAACCTCATAAAGTTGCTGGTAAAGCTTGGAATTCCCGGAGTCTGGTTCGTAGGGTCGAGCCATTCTGACCGATTGACCGACTGCATCCCGGGCATTTTTATAGGTCCCTACAGCGACCCCGATATTTAGTGCCGCTCCCTTGGCGCCAAACTGAGAACCCTCTGGAACACTGACGGGCTTCCCCAGGCAATCCGCAATCACTTGGCACCAGACAGGGCTGTTAGCACCGCCGCCGGATAGATACACAATCTGCGGATCAATAGGCATATGCCGATAGCAATCCAGGGTAGCATACGCGACCCCCTCGTAGACGGCACGTAACAGATGCCGACGCGAGTGGTTGAGGTTCAGCCCCGTAAAACTCGCTCGGGCTGTGGGCTTCACGAAAGGTCCACGCTCACCGCCGGGGAACAGATAGGGATGGAAAATGACGCCCTCTGATCCGGCCGGGACGGATCTGACGACCTTTTCCAGATGCTCATAGATCCCTCCCCCCCCTTCCCGGGCCTCCATGGTAAATCCTCCCCCCAGTTCCTTCAAGAACCAATCCAGATTGGGAGTGGCTGTCATCGCGGCCAACATGCGCATCCAACGTCCCTTTACACCGTGGCAAAGAGTCATTCCGACCATCCGGGGTTCGAGAATCGGTTCGTTCATGATCACTTGATGGATCCCGGCCGTTCCCAATATCGACGAAGCTTGGCCATGCTCGATGGCCCCCGTGCCAAGAGCGCAGGCCGCGACATCCATTGGGCCGGAACCGACCGGTATGTTGCCCGGTATGCCTATCTCTTTTGCCACTGACGGCAGGATTGTTCCCACGTTCTCCTCCGTGGGCTTGACAGGGGGGAATTTGGGAAACAGGTCTTCGATCCTGAATATTCGGAAGAGTTCAGGATCATACTTTCTTGTAGACATTCGCAACATCGTCAACGATTCGTCCGTTTCATCGCTGCTGATGATCCCTGTCATTTTATAGAAAAGCCAGTCCTTGGCGTGAAAGATGACAGATGCTCTTCTCAAGGATTCCGGCTCATTTTCTCTCAACCACGCCAGTTGGGCCGCCTGTGATCCAGTAAAGACGGAAGTTCCGCAAATGTCGAACGCCAAATGTGCAATTCCCTGGGAATGCAGGCGCTCAACGATTTTTCCGGCGCGACCGTCGCACCACATCATGCCGCCTCGAACGGGTTTCCCATCCTGATCCATGATCCAGGTGCCGTCCCCGGTTGACGTAATTCCGATGCCCGCCATCTCGCGTTTCAATTCCCTCAATCTCGAGGCGATCTTCGTGAGGCAAGCCTTCACCGTATCCCACAATTCCGTCATATCCTGCTCGACCCACAAAGGCTGGGGCTGACGAACTCCCATGGGAATTTCATGACTACAAATTTCATTTCCAGAGACATCAAAAGCCACGGCTTTCACCACCGATGTCCCTGCATCAATTCCGATCAGGCAACGGTCTTCGTTCATACATCCACTCCCTATTCGGGCTTTTGTGAAAATGTAAGTTTTAATGTGGGAGCAGCGCTCCTGCGCGGCGACCCCCTGGCTTAAACGGGTCGCCGCTCGGAGATCGGTTCCCACACTCGCCCGCTAGTGCCGCCGTTTTCATACGTCACGGTGACCTGAAAAGGTCATGGGGCACTCTCTCTCTTTCATGAAAATGCGAGTTTTGGAGGGCCGAACTCCGTGAGGCCGGCAAACACGCCAGATAGGAATCGGCCTCGCAGAGCTCGGCCCTCCAGCATTTACCACTTCCCGAAATGCACGACTTTGCCGGCCCGGGCTGAATCGTAGGCGGCAAATACCAGTTTGAGTGTCTTGAGATTGTCTTCGCCAGTGGTCTCGGCCGGCCCCTCTCCCCGCAGTGCCTGAAGGAAATTGGCATTGCAGGGAACAATACTGGAGTGAATCACATGGTAGTCAGGATCCACCCAAGGATACCGCTTAGGCGGAAATCGCCTGGCATGAGTGCCAGCACTGGTTGTCACGCGAACCCAATAATCCCTGGCTACCTCGGCCGTTCCCTTGTCTCCCTCAACGAAGATCATAGTTTGTGGGAAATAGTCGTTCTCGACATAATTTTCCGGGTACCCCAGCTCGCAGGTGACCGTGGTTTTACCTCCCCTCATCATCAGCATTACTGTTGCCACATCCTCCCCTTTGACATCCGGATGGACACGGTGCACCTGGCAATACAAGCTCTCTGCCTCGCCGAAATAGAACCGGGGCATATCCAGAATATGGGTCCCGGTATCGGTTAGAATGAATTCCTCCAAATTCTTAAGCTGAGGCTCATTAATGAAGACCGGATAGGTGGAGACCATGGAGATACGGGCGCGGAATGGCGCGCCAATGATGCCACTGTCAAGCACCCGCTTAAGTTCCCTGAGCTGGGGTTGCCAGCGCCAGTTCTCGTGAATGAAATAGGGGACACCCGCTTCACGACATGCCTGCAAGTTTTCTTCTGCAATGGCGATTGACGGGGCCATGGGCTTTTGGCTGATGACAGGTATTTTGTGGGCAGCCACCAGTTTCACAAAATGACTGAGTGTGAAGGGGTAGGTGACAATGTCAACGAAGTCCAATTTCTCACGACGCAGCAATTCTTCCGCATCATCGTAGACAGCAGGCACGCCGAATTCACGAGCGAATTTCTCTCCCCGTGATCGGGTGCGGTTATATATGGCAACGCAATCCACACTCTCCAGCTCCTTCCATGCCGCAAGTTGAAACCTTGCCCAGAAGCCCGTTCCAAACATCGCGAATCTCAACTGAGTCATTTCTGCTCCTGTTGGTGCTCAATCGTTCATTTCTTACCCGAGGGACGAGGAAAAAGACCACAGAGGCACACAGAGTTCGGGTCTTGAGGGGGATAATGAATTTTTGCCTGTTTCTGGCAGAAATCGGGCTTGAGGATATTTCCCTATCATTTCACTCTGTGCCCTCTGTGTTTTCTGTGTTTAATGATCCCTCCCCATTTGGTTTCGGCACGGTTTGGTTAAGACTCACTGAAGTTAATAAGCACGGGGGTCTTGCGGAATCCACGGGTCTGTGCCGCAAGATGGATGATCCCCAAAACGAACCATGTTCCGCCGGCAATTTTGGCAGGCCATGCCAGGTTCCACCAAATCCACAAGCAGAACAGGAAGCCCAAGCCGGGGACAACTAAGTCCGCAAGAAAGCGCTTCTTCCGCCCCTGTTGCTTGACAACATAGAACTGCCAGACGGTGGCTACATTGACGCCCATGAAACCCAGGAACGCACCGAAATTGAGTATCTCCGCCGTGAGTTCGTAGCTCATCACCAGCGAGCCAAAGAAAGCCACCAGTCCAATGATCCATATATTAATGGTAGGAGTGTTGTGTTTGGGGTCCAGGTAAGCGAAGATCTTTCGTGGAAAAACATTATCCCGCCCCATGCCAAACAGCAACCGCGCAGCCCCAACCTGAGAGGTCAATCCGGCCCCAATATTTGCAACCACCAGGAGGATCGCCATTGCCTGGAACAAAGCCACCCCTCCAACGCGTCGGGTCACGTCCATGAATGCCGTTTCCACGTTGGAGAAGGTCTGATAGTCCGGCCAGACCAGCTGTGCGAGATAAACCAGCAACCCGCCGAAGATGCCGGTGAACGCACACACTAGAACCACTGCCAGCAGCACATTGCGTCTGGGGTTCTTCACATCTTCGGCCAAGGTAGTGACGCTGTCGAAGCCCAGGTACGTCAATGCAGCAAACGAAGTGGCAGTGGCAATAGAATGGAACTCAAACGTGCTCGGGTTATAGAAGGGGCGAATGGTAAAGAGGCTTTTCCAACCTTGGTGGAAAAGCATGTATCGTACTGCCAAAGCGATAAAAGTGAGCAGGACCAAGCCCATGGCACCAACCAGGATTTCGCTGGTCCGAGCCGTTGCTTTAATGCCCCGAAGATTCAAATAGGTCATGATTCCGGCGAAAAACGCAGCAAACACGATGTAAGGGACCTGCGGAAGCAATCGTTGGAATGCCAGTGTTCCGTAAATGACACAAAAGAGTGGGATGAAAAGATAGTCGAGAAGCATGGCCCAACCCGCTAAGAAGCCCAGATGAGGGTTGAGTCCACGCCCAACGTAGGTATAGGCTGAGCCCGCCGAAGGATACAGAGCTGCCATTCGGCCATAGCTAAATGCAGTGAGCACCATTGCCACCATGGCAATGAGAATGGTATCGAGGGCGTGGCCCCTGGACATCACCAGGGCGAGACCAAAGACCGTGACTGGCGCGCTGGGAGTAACTGCCACGATCCCATAGAGAATCAGGTCCCAGAGAGATAAGACCCGTCGCAGCCTCGGTATCGTCGAATCCGGATAGACTTCAGTTTGCGAGATAGACTTGTTCAAAATTACCCTTTCCCCCTGGTTCCCGGTAGAGCCCCCGTATGTCAAATAAGATGTCAGCGCAGCCTAGTGAATTCGCAATCATGATTTTACCCAGGCTTCACGATGAATGCCGTAGACCTCCAACCGAACCCCTGGAATCTCAGCGACCTCCAGGGTGCCTTCCAACCGTTCACCGAGCCGGTGAGCAACACGGATGGAGGGTGCATTGTCGGGATAGATCAGACTGATCACATGAGGAATCTTGAGAACTGTAAAGGCGAAATTTAAAGCCGTTCTTGCCCCCTCAGTTGCGTATCCATGACCCCAAAATTGACGCCGCAACATCCATCCCACCTCAAATCCGGGCCAGCCCTCTGGATTCCAGCACCCGATGCGTCCCACCAAAGTATGGCTTTGACGTTCCTCAACAGCCCATAAACCGTACCCACGGAGTTGCCAATGGCCCAGAACCCGGGCCATCTCCCTCCAGGCCTCTGACCGGGACAGTGTCTTCCCCGTGCTAATGTAACGCATCACCATTTCGTCGGCGCACATTTCAGCGTAGCTGTCCAGATCAGACTCTTGGAACATGCGTAAAATCAGGCGTTCTGTCTCGAGAGTGACCATGGGCACTTTTATGAAAATGTGTTTTTGGTAGGGACGGCTGGCCCCAGCCGCCCTCACTTCTGAAAAGCGGCGCGGTGGGGCCACCGCGCCCTGCCATTTTTATCGACCGTGGTGACCTGAAAAGGTCATGGGGCCCTTTCATGAAAATGCAAGCTTTGGTAGCCACGACAAACCGCTTCTGGTTTGCCATGGGCTTTTGACCACATATGAGAAGCCCACGATGAATTCGTATTTTGAATTCATCGTGGCTACCGCCGATAGTCTTATTGGCAGTGACACGCCAACCGGGCGCATGAACCACTTCTATGACACTGCTACAGCCAGAAAGCTTAGTAGCCAAGCTTCATAGACATAATGATGGAAATCTATAAGAATTGCCTTTATTTTTGTTGTAACACTACCATTTACTTCTCAGACAGTTGCCCTTTGATTTCCTCTGCCACTTCAGGAAACGAGTTCAAGCAGATGGCGATCATTCTATCCAGGCTCTCCTTTGAAACTCCTTCGATGCGCATCGTTACCACGGGTTCTGTGACCGATTCCCTGATGAGCACATGACCTTCCGGTGTCTCTATTCTCATTCCGTCCAGGGTACTTTCCTGGCCGGCGGGGTAGCTGGCCCGCAGCCGGTCGGCCACGATATGGAAAGGAATTGAATCGGCAGGAAATCTGAGATCCGGTGTAACATAGAAGGGAGGGACTGTTTGACGAAGACGATAGAAGGATCCCGCCCGGCCGACCATCTCGGAAACGAGCAGGGACGTGAATAGTCCGTCATCCCCGCCCTGCAATTCCTGAAGGAAATAGTGTCCACTGACCTCACAACCCAGCAGGCAATCCTCGGCAATCATGCGCCTCTTGATAAACGTGTGACCGCTACGTTCGACGATCGGGGCTCCTCCCAGATCCTGTATGGTTCGGCGCAGGACATCAGAGAGCTTGATGTCGTAAACTACCTTGGCACCGGAATGTCCAGGAAGCAAATGGCGCGCCAGAAGAACGGCCATCTCGTCCGCCGTAACTACAGAGCCAGTCTCATCGCAAAAGGCGACCCGGTCACCATCTCCATCCCAGGCGATTCCCAGTTGAGCCTCGCTTTTCCTGACGGCGAAACTCAAGTCCGACAAGTTTCGAGGCCGGGCGGAATCTGGAGGACGATTGGGAAAACTACCGTCAATTTTACAGAATAACCGCTGGACCTGAAACCCTAAGGCTTCGAATATTCCTGGGGCCATCTCCGACCAGGCTCCGTTGCCAGCATCGAGTACTACTTTCAAGACGCCGCTCTTCAGGGGAGTTGCCCACCGACGAAGGATCCAGTCTTCGTACAATGGGGAAGCATTGATTTTTTCGAGTTGGCCTCGCGACTGGCGGATTGACCCGACCTGTACCAATTGGCGAAGACAATCGAGCTCAAAGGGAGTCGGAGGAGTCTGTCCCACCATTAGCTTCAGCCCATTATAGTTAGAGGGGTTATGAGATGCGGTGACAATCAAGACAGCATTACTATCCCAATTCCGGTGGGCGAAATAGGCGATGGGGGTAGGGATTTGTCCGGCGTCAAGAACACGAATCCCTGCTCGCATGAGGCCCTCTGCGAGGGCTTCCTTGAGCAAAGGCGTACTGGACCGGAAATCACCCGCAATCATTACCCGCGATCCGGACGGCAGTTTCGACCCCAGGCTATTGCCTACCCGGAATAAAAGGCCTGGACTCACTTCGTCGGGGTATCGACCTCGAATGTCACAGGCTTTCCAGGGGCTTGTCATCCGTACCCTCGTCGCGTACAGGCTCGGCGAAATGAAGTGTAGATCTCATCATAGCGTACCATTCGGTCAGGGGTGGGCGAACAACTTTCAGCTAGCCTGGTCATCTTCCGTGTTGCAGAGCAGATGTCCTGAGAGTAGAAGGTTTCACTGGCCGCCAGAATACACGCGCCAAATGCGGCATCCGGGTGTTCGCAACGGGCTACCGTACGATTCAGGATTTCAGCCCGCAATTGGGAAAGAATCGGGCTTTTGGCTGCGCTCCCGGTCGAAAAAACTATATCCGAGATGGGGACACCGCATCTCTCAAGGATCTCGTACCCCCATCGCTCAACAAATGCGATGG
>DATKMG010000384.1:0-8179 GCA_035541995.1 Terriglobia bacterium | reverse complement strand
ATTATCCCGATTCCGCTAGCGGCTCATGCCTTAAAATCAAATTCCGCGATTGAAATCATCTAGAATTTCTTCTTGAGCAGCCCGCCCAGCCCTTTAGTCGGGTTCTCACCCTTAGGGCTGATTTTGCCGCTGATCGCTTGCTGTACCGCTCCGCTGGCCATACCTTCTACATCGGGTACGAATTTCGGGTTTGATGTCGTGCCTTCGACCATAAAGGGAATGCCACCGCCGCTCCTTCCTTCGCGTCGGCCCAATATTTGCTCCACTCCCCCCCCCGCACCGCCACTCAGTTCCGCCATCATTTGAAAGTTGAGGGCACCCGAAGCGCTCACGGTTCCCCGTCCCGTCAGCACGCCCAGCGAGGGTACCGTTACGTTGATGGAATCGAGCTTCGTCCCCTCGGGCGCGACCCGCGCGCTGGTGCTCGCGTTTTGTATGGTGGTGTCGCGGCTTGAAGCCGCCTTTCCAGTGAAGGCAGACAACACAGACAGCTTGGAGCCCAGGTCAAAACCTTCAAGCTTGCTGTTTTCAAGCTTCACCGGACCCTCGACCACCAGCTTATCCGTCGGTCCTGTAATCCCGAGCGTGGCGGAGAGCGTTCCTCCCCTCAGGCCGGAGCCCGCCGGTAACGTCACGCCCAGCGCGGGCAGCAAGGCCTCCACTTCATCCACAGGCAAACCGGGGGCATTGAGTCTCAGGTTCACCACCGTCGCATCGCCTGCTGCCTGATAACTTCCGGTCAGGCGCGCCACCGCCTTGCCTGCAGCGATATCGCCTTGCGAGATCGTCCCGGCCTGTCGACTCAGATTGTGGTCAAGGGCTAATTTCACCTCGATGGAGCGCCCTGCGGGAGCGCCTTTGGGAGAGAGCTTCAGTTTGTTCAGGGACAAGGTACCGTTAATCTTTGCTGTCTTGCCATTGGAATCCAACTTCCCATCCAAATTGCCAATGCCGCCCAGGCCCATGCTGGGATCCGCACCGACTGCGGCCAGATCCAGCTTCTGAATCTTCAGACTGGCCTGGAGCGGCACTCCAGCGGGAGTGAGAGGGCCAGCCTTGCCCTCCACTTTTAAGCTTCCGCTGCCGGGCAAATCAGCCGACAGCGTGAAGGGGAACTGCGTCGTGGACGAGAAATTCTTCACTTCGATGTTCACATCATTAATGGTGAACGGGGTGGCGGATGAATTCACCTTGCCCACCAGGAGCTTGCCGTCGGTTACCGTCAGCTCCTCGACGGAAAGCTTGCCCGGCGGCGCCTCGCCGGAGGCCGGCACGGACTCGGAACCACCAGCCACGAGACTGGAAAAGTTCCACTTCCCGTTCGGCCCGCTCAGCAGCGCAATCGACGGCTCATCCAACGTCAGCCCTGTTATGTTCAGCCGCTTCGAAAAGATGAGCGGCATCAATTCGACGCCGATCTTCAGACCTTTCGCGGTGAGGAAGGGCGACTTGCTGAACGCCGGGTCGTCCGCGATGCGGATGTTCTCCGCAGAAACCCGGCCTCTCAGAATGGATAAGCTTAAATCACCTAGCTCCACCTTTCGGCCCAATGCGCTGCTCAGCTCCGACTCGATTTTCGGCCGGAAACTGTTCACGTTGATAAACAATGGAAGCATAAGCAGCAGGACAATGAACGCCGCCACTCCGATTCCGATGTTTCTGTGAATCTTCTTCATAAGATTACCTCCCTCCATCTATGCTCTCACGTCTGAATCACAGGCACACGCTCGCATACACCAGATCGCAGACAGCACGGCCCACGCGATCTGGAAGTAGACACCCGACCTTGTGGCACTTCGCAGCACCGGCTTCAGGTCACTGTTTCTCGCGTTTCTTGCGCGCCGCACAGGATGCCCCATTATTTCAGTCCTCACCGCTCCTCGCGGGGTCTCGAGCGTCAGGGTTCCGAGCTATCTGACTCGCTACGACTTCTTGTTGAGGTCGTCGTCCTTGTAGTACTTCGTACCCTGCAAGGTCAACTGAAGAGCAATCCCATTCTTCGTGATCTGGTACACCCAGACGCCTTGGGCCACCTGAACGGCTCCCGAGTAAGCTGCGCCCGACTTGCCTGCCTTGGCCGCGGCGTCTGATTGCGCATCAGCCGCTCAGCCGGAGTTGAGAAACTGTCCCAGCGCCTTTTAGTTCTCAAACACAAAGATCACTCGATAGTCTTTCACTCCCACCCCCAGGCCGGCCCCGGCCGAAATCATCTTCATGAAGGTTTCCTGCTTGGTCTTGGAGTCGATAGCAATGCCGGCGCCACGCGCCGTGCTCAGCAGCAGCAGATTGGTGCCCATGTTGTTGAACACGGCGTATCCGGCCGACTTAGGGATCGCCGCTTGGGCCGTGGGTTGAAGCTTGTACAAATCCTGGAGGGTTTGGGCGGCCATCTTACGGGATTTTTCCCGTTTTTGATCCGGTGTATCCTTGGCGCTTAAGCCAACTGCAGCCAGCAGGACTATTACGAGAAGCGAAACGATCATCCTTAGCCTCATGATTACTTTCCTTGTCATCAAATAGGTTTACGAGTTAACAGTAAATTGGAACCCGCGTTGACTTCCAATTGGGAATGGAGGGTTTGAGATTTCCCTAGAAATTACTTTCTTGAACTTACGTCGCGGGTGTTATACTCCCGCCGATTTTCAGTTTAGCTGCATTCTTGATCTTCCAGACCGTCAAGGTCAAGTCATTATTTTCCTGCAAAAGATTAGTATGTTTTCGGTGGGAGCGTGCAATTCGGACATTTCCTCCAGGGAAAAGGCTGAGCTTGTTTTTGGCAACACACAAGGGCGTCTTGGCCTGAGGGTGTCCATGAGATTCCATTGAATATTCGATTCAGGATTGACAGGATGTTGCGAGTTGTTTGGCCAGCATAGCCGCACCACAGGCAGCCTCTTCTCTTTGCTCTTTCAACAGAACGGGCAAATCAAAGACCTCCGAGGCCATTGTTACCAACAGTGAATTTCGAGCAAGCGCATTGCCGCTTGCCACCACCTGAGTACGTCCGGCAACGGCGGAAGGGGGGAGCATGTGGCGCAGGTTTTGGAAGACTCCTTTTGCGAGAGCTTTTGCCAAGGTAGCCAATTGAAAATTGCCGAGGTCGATTCCCTTGATGACTCCTCGTAAAGAAACATCGTACCGTTCACCAAGGAAGTGTGGCTGTATGGAAAGAGCATTTTCGCCAGGAGCATTGAGCCCCAGTTCATTCAAGCGTTGATAGAGGGACTCCATGGACAGGGCAGGCAGCCCTAGTTCCCCGAGCCAGCAGTTAACCGATTCTGCCAGCCAACGCCAGGCGGAACCTCCACAAAGGCAGGCGGCGACCAAGGCGTAACGGTTTCCCGGGAAAGGGCGACACTCGGCTGACAACTGCCACGCAGGCTTCGATTCCCTGTCACCTTGCTCACGGGTGTCGATAGAATGCTGCCCCGCGTGAATTTCCAGCCGCGCATTTGACGGCAGGACTGCCGAAATTTGGCCTCCGGTGCCTAGAGTCAGTGCCAGCTGTCTTTCAGGTTCGTCCAGTGTCGCCAGAATAGATGCCTGGTTGTCGCCGATGGCAACGGCTACCGGGATTCCCCGCGGGAGTCCCAGATCGGAAGAGGTGGCCTCATCCAGCATTCCAGCTCTGGCGCCGCAAGGTAAGATCTCAGGCAGCCAGCCAACTGGTACCCCGGCAGCCTTGACTGCATTCTGGTCCCACTTGAGGTGCTCCAAATCAAAGAATCCCCAACTGGCGGCGTCAGTAGGGTCCGTGTGTGGTTGAATTTGGTCACAGAGAACCGCTACTGCCAGATCCTGGATAGTCGCTGTGCACCGGGCTTCCGAGGGAACGCATTTGTTCTGGATTAGCCATGCAAGCGTGGCGCAACCATAACCGGCAGCGAGCGGATATTGGGTTTGGGAAGAAAGCCTTGCCAGAAAGGATCGATCTTCAAGACAGCGCTGGTCCTGCCAGGTGATCAAAGGGGTTAGTGTTTTCCTGTTTCCGTCCAGGAGCAGGATTCCATGCATCTGCCCAGTAACCCCGACGGCTGTTGTTTTTTGTCGAAGATCCCGCGGCAGGCTCTTGACTACACCCCAGGCCGTCTCCAGCAGACGGGTGGGGTCCTGCTCGTGCCGGCCTGGCGGAGCAATCAGATCGGCCTCATGCCGCGCCGATGCAGCAGCCTCGATATTCTCTGTTTCGCCTAACAGAGCGGCAGCTACCTTGCTGGACCCGATGTCAATTCCGAGAAACATTGCAGAAAATAACCCCGCCAAAGCCGTGGCGAGGCATGCTGTTCCCATTCAACAAAATGGTTTCATTGTCCAACTGAATCCCGGCTTGACCCTGAGTCTCTCAATGCACGCCTCGGACTCGGTTTCACTTCGGCAGGGTCACAATGACTACGGCCAACCCCCTAATGGCGAGTCGATCAGCGGCGATTCGGGTCGAAGGTGGTGGTTGGAACCCGGTTTCTTGATCGACGGATCTGACCTCACCTCCAGTGGCACCTGGGATCACCATGGGGCACTCGCGATCGCGCTTGTTGACCAGCAGCAGTTTGCGCTTCCCCTCGCGCGTCAAAAAACCCTGGCAGTAAACGTAGGGAGAAGTCGACTCCGTGGGGACCAGCTTGTCTCCCGGGCCGAGATTCTCCTTAATCAGTTTCAGCACCCAGTAGCGTGCATTGGGTTGACCGGTATTCCAGTCCACCATGGACACGCTGGGGAATTGGGTCGGGTATCCTACCAGCTGTGACTCTCCGACTACATCAATCCCTTGACGAGCCAGTTCACAGTAAAGATAAGCATAGACCGCTCCACTCAAGTTCCAATAGGAGGGGGGCAGCGGTTTGAAAACATATCCCGGGCTTCCCTGGTCGAAATCACTGGAGTCAATCGAGCCGAGTTCATTGATTGTAGTGCGAGTCTCCGGAGACAGCCGTTGACGCATCGCCTCGATGTAACGAACGACATCTAAAAAGTGGTCCGCTTGCTCAAAGAAAGTGAATTGTTTAGTTCCCATGGTCTCATCTCGACTGGGACTTGCATAAAAATGATAAGAGATCATGTCCAAAGGAATTCCCGGCTTGTGGTTTTTGGGGTTAAGGAAATACTCAAAAAGGCGGGGATTCTTAGAGGGTGCAGCTAATCCCAGGCCCACGAATTTCATCTGCGGCTGCAAGCCATGAAGGACCTCGACCACCGCATCATAGACACGGGTATAAACCTCTGGCGTCATCTGATGTTCGAAATCCACCTCATTGAAAACTTCCCAATAATCGATCTTGAAGTGGTGTCCTGATTCATGGCGATTACCAGATTCATCTATGAAACTGCCATCGGTGAACCAGCGGACCAACCTGCCGTAATAGTCCGCTACCTCTCTGCAGCTGGGGTCACGCAAATCCGTGCCCTGCTGATAATCCCAGGTAACCTGGTTCGGGTCTACCGGGTACTGAACCGGCTTTTCAGTCTTGAACATCCATTGCGGAATGATGCTGAAGTTAAGAATCACTGAATGTCCCGCAGTGGCTTCCAGGAAGTCGATTGTCAGAGGATCGATAAGGGAAAAGTCCCAAAACGTTCTTCCGTTACTCGGAGGTTCCAATTCCGCAACTCCCAACTTGGGATAGGGTAACCAAGGGACGAAGCGGACATAATCGCAACCCAACGCCTGCAATCCCTGAAATACTCGATCATGAATGGAAGAACCACGGCGCAAGGGAGGGTTGACTACAACCTGCAATGTTGGTGTGGTCTTTGAAACTATTAACACCTTCTCCCAATCGATTGTGACTTTCTGCTGAACCTCAGGAGATGAAGGGGCTGCCACCCCTGAAGCCACCCACGCAATGCACAATCCCACAAACATCAAGTTGAAGAGACGTACTTTCATTGATGCTTCCTCCAGTAATTGAGCGGCCCTAAAGGGGCGAGTTCAATGGATGATGACTACCATTCTGTCTTAGGAGGATCGCTCAGAGCATTCTTTCGGTTCACCTCATCGCGGATCTCTCGATCAAAGCCTCCGTAAAACTTTGTCGCGAGAGGCCTGGTCGTAGGTGCGAAATCTGTGAGCGCCGCAACCTACCTGATGTCTGTGCTATCGATCGCCTGGATTGCAGCAACAGGCATCTGGGTGGCTACTCGCCCCATTACCCGACTCGACATCGCGGAGGTTCTCCGAACCGAATAACCCTACGGATTGGTGCTCATCGTGTTTGAAGATCCCAATGTGTTGCTCAACGTGGCCGACACTGATTGGATCGCATTCACGTCTCCTTGAACAGTGAATGGGATGACCAGGCGAAACAAACTTCCAAACTCCTTTGAAGTGGCACTTTGAAACCAAGTGCTGGAAGACGATCCCAATGGCAGGGTGAAAGTAGTTGTCCCCAAATTATTGCCGGATCGGGGCGTGAAACGGAACTCCAGCTGCGTCAGCGACCTTGGAGTAGAAAAGCCAATCAGCTCAATCTCAAACCCCGACGTGCTGCGGGAGCTGATGGCCAAACTTGTGACGACCGGAGCAGCGCGGCTAACTCTGAAAGTACGACTTGGCGCTGGTGACGGCGTGACATCGGTTCCATCGCTTTGCAGGCTCACTGAAATTTCGATGGTACCAGACACGGTCCCGCTTTGAAAGGCCATCTCGGCTGCGCTGTTTGGAAAGACCGCCTGCGTGCTATTGGCCGGAATGGTGAAGCTGACCACTCTGCCCCCCGTCGAGAATTGGATAGCGGGGTCATCGCTGGGCTCATCGGCGTCCGAGGTAAACACCAAGGTCATTTGTCCTGACAGACTGCTTGGATAGGCTTCGGCCAAGCTCAGTTGAACCGTTGGTTGCTGAGCTGGTGTCAAGACCTCAGCAGGTCCCGAGATCGACACCGCGGGGAGTAGTGGATTAATCAGAAGTTGAAAGGACTTGCTAGAACTGGAAGAAGCACTGTCTAGAACCTTTATGGTGAATTGAAACGTGCCGGCGGAAGAGGCCGTTCCACTAATGACCCCCGTCGTCGAGTTCAACGTTAATCCGTTCGGCAGCGATCCAGATTGGACTTCCCACGTGTAAGGAGGAGTGCCCCCGGAAGCTGAAAGACTTTGCGAGTATGCTGCTCCAAGAAAGCCATTGGGCAAAGGAGAAGAACTGGAAATCGTCGGATTCGAACCTGCGGGAGAAACCAAAAAGGTCAAAGCGCTGGACGTCCCCCCGCCCGGGGAAGGATTGACGACAGCCACGCTGGCTGATCCTGCCAAGACGATATCACCGGATGGGATCGATGCGGTTAATTGAGAACTGTTAATGAAGGTGGTAGGACGATTCAGGCCGTTCCAGGTCACGGTCGAACCGGAAACGAAATTGGAACCATTAACAGTCAGATTGAAACCGGGTCCCCCGGCGCTGACTGAACCGGGATTGAGTCCACTCACCACGGGTACAGGGTTGTTGATTCGCAGCGCAAAAGCCTTGGATGTTGTGGATGGAGTCGGCTGAGTACTGTCGCTGATCTTGAGCGTAAAACTAAAGTCTCCTGGTGCGGATGGGGTGCCGCCCAAAACCCCTGTTCCGGAAGCCAAAGAGACCCCCGGTGGTAATGACCCCGAACTGACCAACCAATTATAGGGAGGCGTTCCACCACTGGCGGAGAATTGTTGCGAATATGGAGAATCAACAATGCCACTCGGCAGAGGCGAGGAAGTCGTAATATTCAGAGTCGGGACAGGAGCAGGCGATATCGTAAAGCTGAGGGCATTCGACGTGCCTCCGCCTGGAGCAGGATTGTTGACAGTGATGCTGGCGGTTCCAGCCGTGGCGATGTCGCTGGCTGGAATAGAGGCGGTCAAGCTGGTAGCGCTGCTCAGGCCCGTCGTGCGATCCGATCCATTCCACCGCACGGTCGAACCGGAAACGAAATTGGAACCGCTAACCGTTAGAGCAAAGGCAGGATTGCCAGCGATGGTTGAATTCGGGCTAATCCCGATGATTGCCGGTACCGGGTTCTGGACCGTGAGAGTGAAATTCTTGGTTGCTGTGGATGCAGTCGGCTGAGTGCTGTCGCTGACCTTGAGCGTAAAACTAAAGTCTCCTGGTGCGGATGGGGTGCCGCCCAAAACCCCTGTTCCGGAAGCCAAAGAGACCCCCGGTGGTAATGACCCCGAACTGACCAACCAATTATAGGGAGGCGTTCCA